>NZ_JBFUHR010000007.1:0-180958 GCF_056402295.1 Pseudomonas sp. P4_B3 | reverse complement strand
TTTTCAAGATCAAAAGATCGCAGCCTGCGGCAGCTCCTACATGGATTGCGGTGTTAGTACCCGACAGTAAACCGCTGCCGCGAATGCTTCGGCGCTTCTACTTCGTCGAGCATTGCAATCGCATAGTCGGCAAAGGTAATCCAGCTGCGCCCTTCTCTGCTCACCAGCAAATCATCCTGACCGATGCGGAATTTCCCGGTGCGCTCGCCCTCGACAAATTCGGCCGATGGCGACAGGAAGGTCCAGTCCAGTTGCTTTTCCTGACGCAGGTTAGCGAGGAACTCGGCACCGGCACTGGCTTCGGCCTTGTACGCGTCCGGAAAACCTTTGCTGTCGATCACTCGTGTACCATCCGGCAACAACAGCGAACCGGCACCGCCCACCACCAGCAAGCGTTTGACCCCGGCCTTCTTCACCGGCCCGATGACGGCGCTGGCAGGCAGGGTCGTGAAATGTGCGGCGCTGACGACTACGTCATGCCCCTCGATGGCCGCTTGCAAAGCACTGGCATCCAGAGCGTCGACGTTGCGTGTGACCAATCCGGCACGCGGGCCGATTTTCGCCGTGTTGCGGGCGATCGCGGTAACGCTGTGACCGCGACGCAGGGCTTCTTCCAGCAGTTGGCTACCGGCACGACCGGTGGCACCGATGATTGCGATTTTGCTCATGACGTTCTCCAGTTGGCTTGAAAGCATTGATATCAAAGGCCCGCTACCTCTTAAATTTATTCACCCCACTTCATCTCGCCCTTGGCGACCTTGGCGCTCAGCTCCAGGGAGCTTTCATCACCCAGGGTCGGGAAGCGCTTTTTCATCGCCGCGATCAGCGCGGCAGAATCCTTGGCCTTTGCGGTTTCCTCGTCGAAAGCCTTGATGTAAGCGGAGGTGAATTGCACTGCCGCCAGTGAGCGATCACTCACGCCCAGGTAATGCCCCGGTACCACGGTCTGCGGCTTCAGGGTTTCAATGGAGTGCAGCGTAGCCAACCAATCGGCATGGGACTGTGGCGTTTGCGTGTCAGCCATCCACACATGGATGTTTTGCGCCACCACGACACCTCCGACCACGGCCTTGATCGACGGAATCCACACGAAGCTGCGATCCGGCTGCGAGCCCTCAAGACCGACCACCTGCAATTTCTTCCCTTCGAGGTTCAGGCTGTCGCCCTTGAGCACGTCCGGCACGATGGTTTTGCCCGGCACATCGGCCCCCATTTTCGGGCCCCAGAACGCCAGTTTGCCGTCGACTGTTTGCTTGATGTGGTCAACGGTCGGCCGCGAAGCGAGGACCTTGGCCTTGGGAAACGCGGCCGTCAGGGTTTCGAGGCCGAAGTAGTAATCCGGATCGCCATGGCTGATGTAGATGGTGGTCAGTTGCTTGCCGCTGGCGCGGATCTTTTCCACCACCTGCTCGGCCTGGGATTTGCCGAACTGCGCATCCACCAGGATCGCTTCTTTCTCGCCGCTGACCAGCACCGAGGTCACCGGGAAGATGGCTTTTTCGCCGGGGTTGTAGACATCCAGCGTCAGGGTCGAGGCGGCTGCATGGGCGGCGAAACCGAAGGCCGCGCTTGYCAGCACAATGCGCTTTAAAGTGGTGAAACCGATCATCTGTTGCTCCGTTGTCCCATGGCTTTAAATGGGCGATGCGGTTCGCCCTTCGTAGGAGCTGGCTTGCCAGCGAAGCATTTCAGCGCGCCGCATTCATCCAGCCTGCACGCGTCATCGTTAACGACCTTCGCTGCGATGCGGCGACCCGACAAGCCAGCTCCTACAGGGAACAGAGCTTAGTTGCCTGACTCAGTGCAAAAAATGCGATGCTTGAACATAGTTTGTTTCTGAAAGCGGGCAAATCATGGATCGTCTTCAAGCAATGCGTGTGTTCGTCACGGTGGTCGACCTCGGCAGCCAGTCGGCCGCCGCCGATCATCTGGAGCTGTCACGACCGGTGGTTTCGCGGTATCTGGCGGAACTGGAAGACTGGGTTGGCGCGCGCCTGATGCATCGCACCACGCGCAAGTTGAGCCTTACCGCCGCCGGCAACGAGATCCTGCCCCGCTGTCGGCAGATGCTCGATTTGTCCAGCGACATGCAAGCCGCAGTCAGCGAACCGGATGACGCACCGCGCGGCCTGCTGCGGATCAGCGTCAGCACCTCCTTCGGCCAGGCACAACTGGCCGATGCCATGGCCGCCTATGTCCGACGCTACCCCGGCGTCAGCATCGACATGCAGATGCTCGACCGCACCGTGAACCTGATCGATGAGCGCATCGACCTGGCGATCCGCACCAGCAACGACCTGGACCCGAACCTGATCGCCCGCCGCCTGACGGTTTGTCGCTCGGTGATCTGCGCATCCCCCGCTTACTTGCGCGAGCACCCGGCGCCGCAACGGGTCGAGGACCTGAGCCGGCACAATTGCCTGACCCATTCCTACTTCGGCAAAAGCCTCTGGCATTTCGAGCAGGACGGCGAGCAGGTTTCAGTACCGGTGCAGGGCAACATCAGCGCCAACGAGGCCAGCACGCTGCTACGCGCAACGATCGCCGGCGCCGGGGTGGCGATGCTGCCCACGTATCAGGCCGGCGTGCACATTCACAGCGGCGAATTGATTCGCCTGCTGCCGGCGGCCGAACCACAGCAAATGAACGTGTATGCGGTGTATGCCTCACGCAAGCACATGCCAGCGGCGTTGCGCAGCTTGCTGGATTTTCTGGTGGTGAGATTTCCGGAGGAACCGGAGTGGGATGTGGGCCTGTAAACACCAACCCTGTAGGAGCTGGCTTGCCAGCGATAGCGGCGTATCAAACAACATCAGCGGTGACTGACACGCCCTCTTCGCTGGCAAGCCAGCTCCTACAAGGGTGATCAGTGTTCTGAATACCGCGCTATTGCTGGTAACTCACCGGCGCTGACCTATGCTCAAAGTAATACCGAAAGGTATTCGTTCAGAGGTCAACGCCATGAACATCAAAACAAGAAGATACCTCGCGATTTTCATCACCTGTGCGGTCACGCTCGGGCTGTATGGCGCTGCCGCCTGGCGCGTAGAGCAATTGCGCAACCTGCCCCGTGAATACGCGAGCTGTAACTTCGAGCGCTGCATCCCCCACAACGCCACCCTCAACGCCCTCCGGTAACGAAAGGGGTCAGGCTTCGTTGTCCTGATCGGCCTTCAAGCGGTCGCGGAACGCCTTGGGCGAAATCCCCACACGACGCCGGAACAGGCGCGTGAAGTTGGTCGGATCGGAAAACCCCAACACGTCGGACATTTCATAAATGGTCATGCTGGTGTAGGTCAGCAAACGCTTGGCCTCCAGCAATTGCCGTTCGTGCATGATCTGCAACGCCGGTTGCCCCGCAAGCTCACGACAGGTGCCGTTGAGGTGGGACACGGAGATCCCCAGCCGGTGCGCCAGGTCCTCGACCTTGACGTGCTGCCGATAGGTCTCTTCCACCAGCTGAATAAAGCCATTGAGGTATTCCCGGGCCCGCTGCGGTCGCGCCATGGCAGTGCGACGCTGGATCACCTGACGGCTGACCCACACCATGATCACACTGACCAGCGAATGCATGAGCATTTCCCGCGCCGGTTGATGGCTGGTGTATTCGTTCTGCAAGGCACTGAACAGGCTGTTGAGGTACTCGGCGTCCTTGCCTGCCGGGTAGCTTTCGGACTGGGCCAGGGCATTGACCGAGTGTCCCAACTGCATCTGCAGGTGGGCGATCAGCGGCGCGGCCAGGGTCACGACAAACCCTTCCACATCCTCGGAAAAGCGAAAGCCGTGCACCGACAGCGGTGGCAGGATCTGGATCGCCGGTTCCACCAGTTGCGTACGTTGGCCTTCGATTTCAAGCTCTGCCTGACCTTTGAACACGAAGAGCAACTGGCACAAATCAGCGTGGCGGTGGGGTTTGATTTCCCAATGATGTTCGCGGCTGCGTTTGGAAATGGTTTCACAGTGCAGCAAGTCCGGGGTCGGCCAATCCAGGCTTTCACCGTAGAGCTTGAACACCGGAATCGAAGGCAGGTCAGGCTTGTTCATCACTTCAATCCAGGCCTCGGAGTAGATGGCGGGCGATAATCGCACCGATTGGCAGAATGTACAGGTATCGGCTCAGTTTTCACCTTCAATTGACAGACTCGCAAGGGAAAAATGCAAGCACTCGATCCATAAAAATCATTCACCGGCCCTGGTCGCGTGAAGCTTGCGAGTCATAACAACAATGAAAACGCTGAAAACCCAAGTCGCCATCATTGGTGCCGGCCCTTCAGGCCTGTTGCTCGGCCAATTGCTGCACAACGCCGGTATCGACACCGTCATTCTAGAACGCCAGACCCCGGACTATGTGCTCGGCCGGATCCGCGCCGGCGTGCTTGAGCAAGGCATGGTAGAGCTGTTGCGCCAGGCCGGCGTGAGTCAGCGCATGGACACCGAGGGACTGGTGCATGGCGGCTTCGAACTGGCCCTCGACGGACGCCAGGTACACATCGATCTGCACGCCCTGACGGCTGGCAAAACCGTGATGATCTACGGCCAGACCGAAGTCACCCGTGACCTGATGGCCGCTCGTCGGGAGGCCGGCGCACAGACGATTTATCAAGCCGTCAACGTCGTTCCCCACGGCATGAAAACCGATGAAGCGTTTGTCACTTTTGAGCAGGACGGCGAGCTGTATCGTCTCGATTGCGACTACATCGCCGGTTGCGACGGCTTCCATGGAGTGGCGCGGCAATCGATTCCCGCCGACAGCCTGAAAGTCTTCGAACGGATCTATCCGTTCGGCTGGCTCGGGATCCTGGCCGATACTCCGCCGGTCCACGAAGAGCTGGTCTACGCCCGCCATGAGCGCGGTTTCGCCCTGTGCAGCATGCGCTCGCCGACACGCACCCGTTACTACCTGCAAGTGCCCACCAGCGATCATGTGGATAACTGGTCGGATCAACGCTTCTGGGACGAACTCAAGTCGCGACTGCCGCAAGCGTTGGCAGACAGCCTGATCACGGGCCCGTCCATCGAAAAGAGCATCGCGCCACTGCGCAGCTTCGTGGTCGAACCGATGCAATACGGTCGCATGTTCCTGGTCGGCGATGCCGCGCATATCGTCCCGCCCACCGGCGCCAAGGGCCTGAACCTGGCGGCCAGTGATGTGAGTACGCTGTTCAACATCCTGCTCAAGGTTTACCGCGAAAAACGCGCCGATTTGCTGGAGAAATATTCGGAGATCTGCCTGCGTCGGGTGTGGAAGGCCGAGCGCTTTTCCTGGTGGATGACCTCGATGCTGCACCGTTTCGATGATCACGATGCCTTCAGTCAGCGCATTGCCGAGTCGGAACTGGAGTATTTCATCGACTCCGAGGCGGGTCGCAAGACCATTGCAGAAAACTACGTCGGGCTTCCTTATGAGGCTATCGAATAGCTTCCTATCGACTTACACTGACGAGCATCCCCGCTCGCCTTGCTACTTGCGGGTCAATCACTGCCCGCAGGTTTTCCCGTGACCAATCTCCACCAGCCTGAAATGCCCAAACCCGCCATCCGCAGCGTGCTGATCGCGCTGATGCTGGCGATCTTTCTCGGGGCGCTGGACCAGACCATCGTCGCCGTTTCGATGCCGGCCATTTCCGCACAATTCAAGGACGTCAGCCTGCTGGCCTGGGTGATTTCCGGCTACATGGTGGCCATGACCGTGGCGGTGCCGATCTACGGCAAACTGGGCGACCTGTACGGGCGGCGCAAGCTGATGTTGTTCGGCATGGGCCTGTTCACCCTGGCGTCAGTGTTCTGCGGCATGGCCCAGAGCATGGAGCAACTGGTGCTGGCGCGGATCCTCCAAGGCATCGGGGCCGGCGGGATGATCTCGGTGAGCCAGGCGATCATCGGCGACATCGTGCCGCCACGGGAGCGCGGTCGTTATCAGGGCTATTTCAGCAGCATGTACGCGGTGGCCAGCGTGGCCGGCCCGGTGCTTGGCGGCTACATGACCGAATACCTGTCCTGGCGCTGGGTGTTTTTGATCAACCTGCCACTGGGCCTGGGCGCCTGGCTGGTGGCTGACCGCACGCTGGTAGGCCTGCCGATTCCGCAACGCAAACCGATCATCGATTACCTGGGCACCGTGCTGATGATCATCGGGCTGACGGCGTTGTTACTGGGCATCACGCAGGTCGGTCAGGGCCATTCGTGGCGCAGTGCCGAAGTGCTGGCGCTGCTCGCTTGTGCAGTGCTGGTGTTGGGGCTGTTTGTCGTTCACGAGCGGCGGGCACGGGAGCCGTTGTTGCCCATGCACCTGTTTGCCAACCGCAACGCGATCCTGTGCTGGTGCACGATTTTCTTCACCAGTTTCCAGGCCATCTCGCTGATCGTATTGATGCCGCTGCGCTTCCAGAGCGTCACCGGCGCCGGTGCCGACAGCGCCGCCCTGCATCTGCTGCCGCTGGCCATGGGCTTGCCGATTGGCGCGTATTTCGCCGGCCGTCGCACCTCCGTGACCGGGCGCTACAAACCGATGATCCTCACCGGTGCTGCGCTGATGCCCATCGCGATTCTCGGCATGGCGTTCAGCCCGCCGCAGGCGTTCGTCTTGAGCAGCCTGTTCATGCTGCTCTGCGGGATTGCCTCCGGCATGCAGTTCCCGACGTCATTGGTCGGCACGCAGAACTCGGTGGACCAGCGAGACATCGGCGTGGCCACCAGCACCACCAATCTATTCCGTTCGCTGGGTGGTGCGGTCGGCGTGGCGTTGATGTCGGCACTGCTGCTGGCGTTGTTGCAGGATTCGAGTTTTGCGCATCTGGCCGGCTCGTCGCTGATTGCCGAAGGCAGTTCGGGGAATGTGTTGCTGGACGGGTTGAACGCCGCACCGGGTGACGCGCAGAACGCCTTGCGTGCCGAGTTGTTGTTGACGTTCCGGCACTTGCTGACGGTCAGCGCGGCTGTTTCATTGCTGGGGCTGGCGGCGGCGATTGCCATGCCGAACATGCTGTTGCGCGGGCGCGAGGACAAGGTTCGATAGACAGACCGTACTGCGCGGCCTTCGCTGGCAAGCCAGCTCCTACAAGGACTGTGCATATCCTGTAGGAGCTGGCTTGCCAGCGAAGGTATGGATATTCAGGAAAACACGGCTTGAGACTTTTGTGGCGAGGGGGCTTGCCACAAATGTTCGGATTACTGCCGGGCGCGCAGTTGCTGCTGAAGGTTCTGGATCTGCGCCTGAAGGGTATTGATGTTGCGGGTGACCTGGCTGCGGAAGGCATCGAACTCGGCAGTGTTGGTCGAACCCTGTGCGGCGGCCGGACGGTTGTCCTGCTGGCTCTTGAGCACGATCATGTCTTGCTCGAGACGCTCGATGGCAGCGCTCGGGTTGCCTTGCTTTTTCAGCGCGGTAATGTCGGCGCCCAGGCTTTTCAGCTGTGCGTCGAGTTTTTCCGAGTCGGACGGGGTACTTTTCAAGGCGGCCAATTCAGCGCTCAAGGCTTTGACCTGGGCCTGCAACTGCATATTGTCCGTCTGATGCTCGGTGTCCTGGGCAGTCAACTGCGCCAGGCGTTTGTCCAGTTCGGTGGATTGCGCGGTCATTTGTGCCAGTCGCTTGTCCAGATCCGAGGCCTGGCCGGCAACACCTTGCTGCTGGGCGCCCTGGTCCTTGAGTTTGCTTTCCAGCTGGCGGATTTGCAGCTTCAAGGCCTCGCTGTCGGTGGTGACACTGGTCTGGCTGGCAACGACCTTTCCGGAAATGTCCTGCAGGCGCCCAGCCGCTTCCTCACTGATCCGCGCGAAACTTTCCTGGGTCGCCACCAATTGCTGTTCCATCAGGGAAATCTGCTGAAAACTCCACCAGGCCAGGCCCGCGAACGCAAAGATCAATGCCCCGACCAACGCCCACAGTGGGCCAGTGCTCGCCGCCTTGACCCTCACCACCGGCGCCGTGCGCGAATGCACGACCGTGCGGGCAGTGGGTGGAAAGTCGTCGTCGAGAACATCTGCACGCAGGCTCGGTACTTCGTCGAAGTCGTCGTTGGCATCGTTACGCATAGACATTGAATCAACCTTAGTGAAACAAATGATGGCTTTATGCCGCGCAGTATAAACCCCACAGCCGTAACCATTGACCCCCAAGCCCCGTATCCGGTTCAGTAAGGAGTCGTTGTTCGGGCATCAGCGAATATCCTGGGCCTTCCACCAGCCACAGAACTCATCGAGGGCCGTCCAGAGGCTGACCTTGGGATCGTAATCCAGATAATGCCGGGCGCGGCTGATGTCCAGGGTGAAATTTTTGTTCATGACCTGCATGCCCAGACGCGACAGCGTCGGCTCGGGACGCCCCGGCCACAACTTGCACACACCCTCGTTGAGCGCCGCCACGCTGTAGGCCAGACCGTAGGAACGGTGACGGGTTACCTGTGGAACCTCCATGTTGCGCATGACGTAATTGACCACGTCCCACAACGGAATCGGCGTGCCGTTGCTGATGTTATAAGCCTTGCCCAACGCGGAACCGCTGGCCAGCAAACTGCTGAGCAACGCTTCGTTGAGGTTTTGCACGCTGGTGAAATCAACTTTGTTCAGACCGTTGCCGATGATCGCCAGGCGCCCCTTGCGCTGCATGTTCAACAGGCGCGGAAAGATGCTCATGTCGCCGGCCCCGGTGACGAAACGCGGGCGCAGGGCCAGGGTTTCGAGGCCGAACTCCTGGGCGCCGAAGACTTTTTGCTCGGCCAGGTACTTAGTGGCGGCGTAAGGGTGCTTGAAGCGTTTGGGCACCTGTTCTTCGCTCAGGCCCTGGTGATCGCGACCATCGAAGTAGATCGACGGCGACGACAAATGCACCAGCCGCCGTACCCGTTGCTTCAGGCAGGCCTCGACCACGTTCTCAGTGACCTGGACATTGCCCTGATGGAAGTCCTGATAACGCCCCCACAAACCGACGGCACCGGCGCAATGCACCACGGCCTCGACGTCCGAACACAGTTCGCGAGCCAGTTCCGGGTCGCTCAAGTCACCCTGGATGAACTCGGCTCCCCGGCGTACCAGATGCTCCACACTCTCGGCCCGGCGACCGTTGACCCGCACGTCCAGGCCCTGCTCCAGGGCAAAACGCGCAAAGCGCCCGCCGATGAAGCCGCTTGCGCCGGTAACCAGAATCTTCATGAATTGCTCCGAATTTTTCGTTTTGCGTATTACGTGAGGTCTTGACGCTGCGCGTCAGTCCAAGGGCACCAGCCATTGCTTCGATGCGCGTACCAATTGATCGGTGAGCAGCCCCAGCAGCTGGCCGCCATTACGCCAATGATGCCAGTACAACGGCACATCGATCGGCTTATCTGGCAGCAGCTCCTGCAATACGCCCCTTTCCAGTTGCTCGCGTACCTGCAGTTCCGGAACCAGCCCCCAACCCAGCCCGGCTTCCGTCAGACGAATGAAACCTTCGGAGGACGGGCATAAATGGTGTTCGAAACCGCCCTCGACGCCGAGGGACGCAAGGTACCGATGCTGCAGGAAATCGTCCGGGCCAAACACCAGCGCCGGGGTGCGGGCCAACTGATCGGCCCGTACGCCCTGCGGAAAGTGCCGGGCAATAAAGGCGGGGCTGGCCAGTGCCCGGTAACGCATGGCCCCCAGCAGCACGCTGCGCGCACCCGCCACCGGGCGCTCGCTGGCGCAGACGCAGGCCGCCACTTCACCGGCGCGCATGCGCTTGAGGCCGACGGTCTGGTCTTCGACCACCAGATCCATCAACAGATGCTGTTCCGCGCAAAACGCCCCCACGGCCTGCGCCCACCAAGTGGCCAGGCTGTCGGCGTTCAGGGCGATCCGCAGGCGCTCCGGCAGGCCCTCTTCATCCAGCGCCGGCACCAGGCTTTGCAAATCCCGTTCAAGCAAGCGCACCTGCTGCACGTGGTTGAGCAGCCGTCGACCGATTTCCGTCGGCGTTGGCGGTGTAGTCCGCACCAGTACCGGTTGGCCGACCCGCGCTTCCAGTAGTTTGATACGTTGGGAAATTGCCGATTGCGACAGGCCCAGCACTTGGGCCGCCCGTTCAAAACCGGCCTGTTCAACCACGGCGGCCAGGGCAGAAAGCAATTTATAGTCGAACATCAGTTTTCCTAATGAGCGATCAGCAAGATTGGTTTTTCTTATACAGCCTTCACAAGGACAATGACCAGCAAGAACTCTTGAACAAGGATCACCCACATGGCTGGCGAAACTTCATTGGCAGCGCTGCTGCGCAGTATGAGCCCGCAACTCAACGCCGGCGAATACGTGTTCTGCACCCTGCGTGACGGCAAGTTGCCCAAGGATCTGGAGATTGTCGGCAGCTTCCGCGAGCAGGAAGGCCTGACCGTGATTCTCGAACGCTCCCACGCCGAAAAAGCCGGTTTCAGCTTCGACTACATCGCCGCCTGGATCACCTTGAACGTACATTCGGCCCTCGAAGCCGTCGGCCTGACCGCCGCGTTCGCCACGGCATTGGGCCAGGCCGGAATCAGCTGCAACGTGATTGCCGGCTACTACCACGACCATTTGTTTGTCGGCCAGGCCGACGCCGACCGTGCCCTGCAGGTGCTGCGGGATCTGGCAGCCAACGCGGAGTAAATAATCATGTGGCAAAGTTATGTGAACGGGCTGCTCGTGGCCTTCGGCCTGATCATGGCGATCGGCACCCAGAATGCGTTTGTCCTGGCGCAAAGCCTGCGGCGTGAACATCACCTGCCGGTGGCGGCGCTCTGCGTGGCCTGCGATGCCCTGTTGGTGGCCGCCGGGGTATTTGGCCTGGCGACGGTGCTGGCGCAGAACCCGACGCTGCTGGCCATCGCCCGTTGGGGTGGCGCAGCGTTTCTGTTGTGGTACGGCAGCCAGGCACTGCGCCGAGCCTTTTCGAAGCAGAGTCTTGAGCAAGGCGAGCACCAGACCGTACGCTCGCTGCGGGCCGTAATGCTCAGTGCGCTGGCGGTGACGTTGCTCAACCCGCACGTTTATCTGGACACCGTTTTGCTGATCGGCTCCCTGGGCGCACAACAAACCGAGCCCGGCGCTTATGTAGTCGGCGCGGCCAGCGCCTCGCTGCTTTGGTTTTTCACCCTGGCGCTCGGTGCGGCATGGCTGGCACCGTGGCTCGCCCGCCCCAGCACCTGGCGAATTCTCGATCTGTTGGTGGCTATGATGATGTTTGCCGTAGCGCTCCAGTTGATCGCGGCCAGCTGATTCGCGGAACCTCTATTCCACACAGTTGTTGCGTGGTTATGCCGCCCCCCCGGTGCTATGATCCGACTCCCTGCGCCGCAAAGAGTACAAACTCCCCGGCGCTTGTCTGGCCGCCCGTGATCGGCCTTGCGCTCACCGCAACTGACCTGATTAGGAGAATCATCATGGCTTTCGAATTGCCGCCACTGCCGTACGCACACGATGCCCTGCAGCCGCACATCTCCAAGGAAACCCTGGAGTTCCACCACGACAAGCACCACAACACCTACGTCGTGAACCTGAACAACCTGGTGCCAGGCACCGAGTTCGAAGGCAAGACCCTGGAAGAAATCGTCAAGACTTCCTCGGGCGGTATCTTCAACAACGCCGCTCAGGTCTGGAACCACACTTTCTACTGGAACTGCCTGGCGCCAAACGCCGGCGGTCAACCAACCGGCGCTCTGGCTGAAGCCATCAACGCGGCTTTCGGTTCGTTCGACAAGTTCAAGGAAGAGTTCAGCAAGACGTCCATCGGTACCTTCGGTTCCGGTTGGGGCTGGCTGGTGAAGAAGGCTGACGGTTCCCTGGCCCTGGCCAGCACCATCGGCGCCGGCAACCCGCTGACCAACGGCGACACCCCGCTACTGACCTGCGACGTCTGGGAACACGCTTACTACATCGACTACCGCAACCTGCGTCCAAAGTATGTCGAAGCGTTCTGGAACCTGGTCAACTGGAAATTCGTGGCTGAGCAGTTCGAAGGCAAAACCTTCACCGCTTAAGCTCGACGCCAGTCAAAAGAACCCGGCTTATGCCGGGTTTTTTTATGGAAGGATATGAGCAACGGGACGGTGGCGATCGTTCCGCCGCCTTCGCGAGCAAGCCTGCCAACTACCGTGGATCGACGTTATCCAACGCGCGATTCACCGCCAGTTCCGCCAGCATGATGATCTGCGCAATGACCAACGCCGTGTTGCGCTGGGGGCCGGTCAGGAAGGTGGCGAAATCACTCGCCATGACGTTGGCCGAAGCCAGTGACTCACAAGCGTGGGCCAGCAGGGATTCGGTATCCATGTCCGGGACGATCATGAACATGGTGTTGGGGGTGTAGGGTTTGGCTGTATTTAAGGGCGGATCGGGGATTAACTTATCCACTGAAATATTCCTATGCGGTGGGTGCCACCCATTGCCGTTCTCACACGGCAAAGAGGTGGCAGCTATGTGCGAGGTGAGAAAACCGGTCATAGGCACCCGGCCAGACAAAAGTCTGCCCGCACACAGCCGCCATAACGCATTTACAAACAGCGGATAAGCTGGCGGCAATTATGCGGATACTGGCACTGGATGACTATGACTTGCCGGGTTCTCACACCCGATCGCTGAGTTTTCAGCGACAGTCAGAGGCTATTGAGTCCGCTTCCGACGGGCAACCTGAAAACTGCGTGGGAAACTTCTGGCGCTTTCCTACACCGCGTTAACCCGCAAAACGTAACACGGAGGTCCCTGGCAGCATTCCCACGCGGGAGCGTGGGAACGATCAGCTTAGAGGCGTGGAAATTGGTCGGCTGGCAGGCCGCCATCGCTGGCAAGCCAGCTCCTACAGGGATTGGGGACATCTGCAAAAACCGGGTCGGCTGGCAGACCTGGTTCTTCATGCGTACGCATTTCCCTGTAGGAGCTGTCGAGTGCAACGAGGCTGCGATCTTTTGGCTTTATTACTTACAAACAAGATCAAGAGATCGCAGCCTTCGGCAGCTCCTACGGAGTAATACATCCGCGAAATCAGGTCGGCTATCTGGCCGCCTGAGCGAGCAACCCAGGACAATTTCCCACGATGAAACAAGTCTTGCCCCCCTTGCCCCAACGCCACGGACGACTAACATCAAACAAAAGGAAAATATCTCCACCCCCGCCCCTCAAGTTGAAGGACTCGACAACCGACACAGTGCTAATAGGCTAACTCGTCAAGACAACTGCAAATCGGCCAAGCTGCAGGCAAAATCCCCCAAGGATGATTGTCACTTTGACTGCCATCACGGGATTGCCAATACTCATGGCAACTTGATGCTACCCGCACGGAACAAGGAATAACCCTTTGAAGCTGGAACTCAAGAACAGCTTGTCGGTGAAGTTGCTGCGGGTCGTGCTCCTGTCGGCATTGATCGTCGGCGTGGTCTTGAGCTGCGCTCAGATTGTGTTCGATGCCTATAAAACACGCCAGGCCGTCGCCAGCGATGCCCAGCGTATCCTCGACATGTTTCGCGACCCCTCGACCCAGGCTGTCTATAGCCTGGACCGGGAAATGGGCATGCAGGTCATCGAAGGCCTGTTTCAGGACGACGCCGTGCGCCAGGCCTCCATCGGCCATCCCAACGAAGCCATGCTCGCGCAAAAAAACCGCGAGTTGCAGCACTCCCACAGTCGCTGGCTGACCGACCCGATTCTTGGCAAGGAACGCACCTTCACCACCCAACTGGTCGGTCGCGGGCCTTACAGCGAGTATTACGGCGATCTGAGCATCACCCTCGATACCGCCACTTACGGCCAGGGGTTCATTGTCAGCTCGGTGATCATCTTCATTTCCGGCGTACTGCGCGCGCTCGCCATGGGGCTGGTGTTGTATCTGGTCTATCACTGGCTGCTGACCAAGCCGCTGTCGCGGATCATCGAGCACCTCACGGAAATCAATCCGGATCGTCCCAGCGAGCACAAGATTCCGCTGCTCAAGGGCCACGAGAAAAACGAACTGGGCATCTGGATCAACACCGCCAACCAGTTGCTCGAATCCATCGAACGCAATACCCATCTGCGCCACGAAGCCGAAAACAGCCTGTTGCGCATGTCCCAGTACGATTTCCTGACGGGACTGCCGAACCGGCAGCAACTGCAGCAGCAACTGGACAAGATCCTCATCGACGCCGGCAAACTGCAGCGCCGGGTCGCGGTGTTGTGTGTCGGCCTCGATGACTTCAAGGGCATCAACGAGCAGTTCAGCTACCAGACCGGCGACCAGTTGTTGCTGGCCCTGGCCGATCGCCTGCGCGGTCATAGCGGTCGCCTGGGCGCCCTCGCCCGCCTCGGTGGCGACCAGTTCGCCCTGGTCCAGGCCGATATCGAGCAGCCCTACGAAGCCGCCGAACTGGCGCAAAGCATTCTTGATGATCTGGAAGCGGCGTTTGCCCTCGACCATCAGGAGATCCGCCTGCGCGCCACCATCGGCATCACTCTGTTCCCCGAGGACGGCGACAGTACCGAGAAGTTGCTGCAAAAGGCCGAGCAGACCATGACGCTGGCCAAGACCCGTTCGCGCAACCGCTATCAGTTCTATATCGCCAGCGTCGACACCGAAATGCGCCGCCGCCGCGAGCTGGAAAAAGACCTGCGCGATGCACTGATCCGCAATCAGTTCTACCTCGTCTACCAGCCGCAGATCAGCTATCGCGATAACCGCGTGGTGGGCGTCGAAGCCCTGATTCGCTGGCAACACCCCGAGCACGGTATGGTACCGCCAGACCTGTTCATCCCGCTGGCCGAACAGAATGGCACCATCATTGCCATCGGCGAATGGGTGCTTGACCAGGCCTGCAAACAATTACGCGAGTGGCATGACCAGGGCTTCAGCGACCTGCGCATGGCGGTAAACCTGTCCACGGTTCAATTGCACCACGCCGAACTGCCACGGGTGGTCAACAACCTGCTGCAGATGTATCGCCTGCCACCACGCAGCCTGGAGCTGGAAGTCACCGAAACCGGTCTGATGGAAGACATCAGCACGGCGGCCCAGCACCTGCTCAGCCTGCGCCGCTCCGGCGCGCTGATCGCCATCGATGACTTTGGCACCGGCTATTCATCCTTGAGCTATCTGAAGAGCCTGCCGCTGGACAAGATCAAGATTGACAAGAGCTTCGTTCAGGACCTGCTCGATGACGACGACGATGCGACCATCGTTCGGGCCATCATCCAGCTGGGCAAGAGCCTCGGCATGCAGGTGATTGCCGAAGGCGTGGAAACCGCCGAGCAAGAGGCCTACATCATCTCCGAAGGCTGCCACGAAGGTCAGGGCTATCACTACAGCAAACCGTTGCCAGCACGGGAACTGGGCGCTTACCTGAAGCAGGCCCAACGCAGCAATGCGGCTATTTTGTAGAAAATAAAAAGATCGCAGCCTCGTTTCACTCGACAGCTCCTACATGAACCGCGCGCTTGTGTAGGAGCTGTCGAGTGAAACGAGGCTGCGATCTTTTGATCTACGACACAACTCCCACCTGAATAAGAAATATTTACAGGTACAACCCTTTACACAGAATGCGAAAGATTTGCATTATGTCGCAGTTTTGCGTGCGCATAGCACCACTCCACCCCTTATCGAAGCAGGATGTTCGCCATGATTCGTATGCCTCTGGCTACCGCCAGTCTGTTGGCCATCGCTATTTCCCTCGCCGGTTGCGGCGAAGGTAAAGACCAAGAAAAAGCTGCTGCGCCAGCTGCCAGCACTGCGGCTGCCCCGGCTGCGCCTGCCGCTGCCGGTAAAGTCGACGAAGCCGCCGCCAAAGCCGTTGTCGCCCATTACGCCGACATCGTTTTCGCCGTTTACAGCGATGCCGAATCCACCGCGAAGACCCTGCAAACCGCCGTCGACGCCTTCCTCGCCAAACCGAACGACGACACCCTGAAAGCCGCCAAGGCTGCCTGGGTTGCCGCTCGCGTGCCTTACCTGCAGAGCGAAGTGTTCCGCTTCGGCAACACCATCATTGACGACTGGGAAGGTCAGCTGAACTCCTGGCCGCTGGACGAAGGCCTGATCGACTACGTCGACAAATCCTACGAACACGCCCTGGGCAACCCGGGCGCCACTGCCAACATCATCGCCAACACTGAAGTGCAGATCGGCGAAGACAAGGTCGATGTCAAAGACATCACCCCGGAAAAACTCGCCAGCCTGAACGAGCTGGGCGGTTCCGAGGCCAACGTCGCCACCGGTTACCACGCCATCGAATTCCTGCTCTGGGGCCAGGACCTGAACGGCACCGGCCCTGGCGCCGGCAACCGTCCGGCTTCGGACTACCTGGAAGGCAAAGGCGCCACTGGCGGTCACAACGATCGTCGTCGTGCCTACCTGAAAGCCGTGACCCAACTGCTGGTCAGCGACCTGGAAGAAATGGTCGGTAACTGGAAGCCAAACGTGGCCGACAACTACCGCGCCACCCTGGAAGCGGAACCGGCTGAAACCGGCCTGCGCAAAATGCTGTTCGGCATGGGCAGCCTGTCCCTGGGCGAACTGGCGGGCGAGCGCATGAAGGTTTCCCTGGAAGCCAACTCCCCGGAAGACGAACAGGATTGCTTCAGCGACAACACCCACAACTCGCACTTCTACGATGCCAAGGGCATTCGTAACGTGTACCTGGGCGAATACTCCCGTGTCGACGGCACCAAAATGACTGGCGCCAGCCTGTCGTCCCTGGTGGCCAAGGCTGATCCGGCTGCTGACACCGCACTGAAAGACGACCTGGCTGCTACCGAAGCCAAGATCCAGATCATGGTCGACCACGCCAACAAGGGTGAGCACTACGACCAGTTGATCGCCGCTGGCAACACCGCGGGCAACCAGATCGTCCGCGACGCTATCGCGTCCTTGGTCAAGCAGACCGGTTCGATCGAAGCCGCTGCAGGCAAACTGGGCATCAACGACCTGAACCCGGACAACGCTGATCACGAATTCTGATCAACGCTGGCTGAGTGAGTAATAAGGCGACCTTCGGGTCGCCTTTTTCATATCTGCCATACACAGCCCATTGTGGGAGCGAGCCTGCTCGCGATGGGGCCGTGTCAGTCGACATCAGTTTTGGATGACACACCGCAATCGCGAGCAGGCTCGCTCCCACAGGGTTCAGGGTTGGCCGCGACAATTGCCCCACATCAAGCAAACGATAATTCCTCTTATTCAAATTCCCATCCCCTGTTAGACTTTGCGCCCTTGTTTTGCTCGTCTTGCAGGATGTCTGATGCCCTCGCTGCCTCTTCGCTTGTCCGCACTGTTTCTGGCCCTGGGCCTGAGTGCCTGCGATGACGCCCCGAAATTCACCCAGGCCGAACCTGGTGAAGCCCGCTCCGGCGGCAGTGCGACGGTGCGCAAGACCGATCAGAATGCGTTTTCCATGCCCTCGGCGAATCTGCCGCCGTCACGGCGCGTGGATTTCAGCGTCGGCAACAGCTTCTTCCGCAGCCCTTGGGTGATCGCCCCGTCGACGACGACCGCCCGCGATGGCCTCGGTCCACTGTTCAACACCAATGCCTGCCAGGGCTGCCACATCAAGGACGGCCGCGGCCATCCGCCGACTCCCGACGATGTGAACGCCGTGTCGATGCTGGTACGCCTGTCGATTCCCGACGCCCCGGTGTATGCCAAGGTCATCGAACAGCTCGGCGTGGTGCCGGAGCCCGTCTACGGCGGTCAGTTCCAGGACATGTCCGTCCCCGGCGTGGCGCCCGAAGGCAAAGTGCGGGTCGATTACACCGCCGTGCCGGTTCGCTTCAAGGATGGCACCGAAGTCGAATTGCGCAAACCGAGCCTGAACATCACCCAGCTGGGCTACGGCCCGATGCACCCCGACACCCGTTTTTCGGCCCGCGTGGCGCCACCGATGATTGGCCTGGGTCTGCTCGAAGCGATCCCCGAGGAGGCCATCCTGGCCAACGCCGAGGCACAGGCCAAGGCGAACAACGGCATCAGCGGACGACCGAACCGGGTCTGGGATGATGCCCAGCAAAAGACCGTACTGGGGCGATTTGGCTGGAAAGCCGGACAACCGAACCTCAACCAACAGAATGTCCACGCGTTTTCGGGTGATATGGGCCTCACGACCAGCCTGAGACCCTTTGATGACTGCACGGACGCGCAAACGGCTTGCAAACAAGCACCCAGTGGCAACGGCCCGAATGGCGAGCCGGATGTCAGCGACAACATCCTGCGCCTGGTGCTGTTCTACAGCCGGAACCTCGCCGTACCAGCCCGTCGTGGCGTCAACGCACCTGAAGTGCTGGCCGGCAAGTCCCTGTTTTATCAGGCGGGCTGCCAGTCCTGTCACACTCCGAAATACACCACCGCCGCCAACGCCGCCGAACCTGAACTGGCCAATCAAGTGATTCGCCCGTACAGCGATCTGCTGCTGCATGACATGGGCGACGGCCTGGCCGACAACCGTAGCGAATTCCAGGCCAGCGGCCGCCAATGGCGTACCCCGCCATTGTGGGGCATCGGCCTGACACAGGCGGTCAGCGGCCACACCCAGTTCCTGCACGACGGCCGCGCTCGCAACCTGCTCGAAGCCGTGCTCTGGCATGGCGGCGAGGCGACAGCGGCGCAGCAACAGGTTTTGTCTTTCGATGCCGAGCAACGCGCTGCGTTGCTGGCGTTCCTGAATTCCCTTTAACACGTATTCCACTCGCGGGAGCCCGACATGTTCCGTCCCAAACTGTTGTTCACCAGCCTTGCCGCACTCGCCCTGGGCGCCTGCTCGCCCCAGGACCCACAAGCGGTCACGTCGTCGGCTATCGCCAAGTCGGTGATCCTGCCGACCTACACCCGCTGGGTTGAAGCCGACCGTCAATTGGCGGTCAGCGCCCTCGCCTACTGCGAAGGCAAGGAAACCCTGGAAACCGCTCGTGCCGATTTCCTGCACGCGCAAAAAGCCTGGGCCGAACTGCAACCGCTGCTGATCGGGCCATTAGCCGAAGGCAACCGTTCGTGGCAAGTACAGTTCTGGCCGGACAAGAAAAACCTGGTCGGTCGTCAGGTCGAACAACTGGTTACCGCCCAGCCGCAAATCGATGCCGCCGCCCTGGCCAAGTCCAGCGTTGTGGTACAGGGTCTTTCGGCCTACGAATACATTCTGTTCGACAGCAAGCCTGACGTGGCCAACGCTGAGCAGAAGGCCAGATACTGCCCGCTGCTGGTCGCCATCGGTGAGCGCCAGAAACAGTTGGCCGAAGACATTCTGCAAACCTGGAACAACACCGACGGCATGCTCGCGCAAATGAGCAAATTCCCGAACCAGCGCTACGCGGACTCCCACGAAGCGATCGCCGATCTGCTGCGTGTGCAAGTCACAGCCATCGACACCCTGAAGAAAAAACTCGGCACGCCGATGGGCCGCCAGACCAAGGGTGTGCCGCAACCGTTCCAGGCCGATGCATGGCGTAGCCAGTCGTCCCTGGCCAGCCTCGAAGCCAGCCTCGCGGCCGCCAAGACAGTCTGGGAAGGTGTGGATAACAAAGGCCTGCGCAGCCTGTTGCCGAGCGAGCAGAAACCATTGGCCGACAAGATCGATGCCGCCTACGCCGCCTCGCTGAAACTGTTCGCCGGCAACCAACGCTCGCTGACCGAAATGCTCGGCGACGACGCCGGCCGCCAACAGCTCAACGACCTGTACGAAAGCCTCAACGTCGTCCATCGCCTGCACGAGGCCGATCTGGCCAAGGCACTGGGCATCCAACTGGGCTTCAACGCCAACGACGGTGACTGATGAGGGCCAGTTCCATGCTGCGACGCCAGATTCTGACATTAGGTAGTTTGCTGCTGGGTGCAGTGACGCTGGGCGGCTGGAAGCTGTTCAAGCAAAAGGACCAGAGTCCGTTGTTGCTTTCGGCACGGGACGATACCGACGGCCAGCATTACGCCGTCGGTTATCGCCTGGATGGCTCCCAAGTGTTCGCCACCCGGGTCGGCCAGCGTTGCCACGACATCATCAACCACCCGACACTGCCGATTGCACTGTTCGTCGCTCGCCGTCCGGGCACCGAGAGCTACCTGATCGACCTGCGCGACGGCGTGCTCCTGCAAACCGTGGTGTCACAGCCAAACCGGCACTTCTACGGACACGCGGTCATTCACCACAGCGGTGACTGGCTGTACGCCACCGAAAACGACACCACCGATCCGGGTCGCGGCCTGCTCGGCGTGTACAAATTCGAGGGTGAACGGCTGGTGCACAGCGGTGAGATTTCCACCCACGGCCTCGGTCCCCATCAGGTGTCGTGGATGCCCGATGGCGAAACCCTGGTGGTGGCCAACGGCGGGATTCGCACCGAGGCCGAAAGCCGGGTGGAGATGAACCTCAACGCCATGGAACCGAGCCTGGTCCTGATGCAACGTGACGGCACCCTGCTGAGCAAGGAAACCCTCGCCCAGCAGATGAACAGCGTGCGCCATCTGGCCATCGCCAGCGACGGCACCATCGTCGCCAGCCAGCAGTTCATGGGCGCGGCCCACGAGTCGTCGGAGTTGCTGGCGATCAAGCGGCCCGGTCAGCCCTTCGTCGCGTTCCCGGTGCCCGAGCACCAGTTGCAGGCCATGGGGCACTACACCGCCAGCGTCGCGGTACACAGCGACTTGCGCCTGGTGGCGTTGACTGCGCCGCGGGGCAACCGCTTTTTCATCTGGGACCTGGACAGCGGTGAAGTACGCCTGGATGCGCCTCTGCCCGATTGCGCCGGGGTCGGCGCCGTGGCCGATGGTTTTGTCGTGACCTCGGGTCAGGGTCGCTGCCGCTACTACGACTGTCGCCAGACAAACCTTGTTGCAAAACCGCTGGAGCTACCCGCCGGGCTCTGGGACAACCATCTGCATCTGATGGCGTAAATCATTGAAAAGATCGCCGCCTTGGGCCGCGCCTGCGAGATGACGAACATCCCGCAGGCGCGGCCCAAGGCGGCGAATCTTTTCAGGCTTTCACCCCTCTAATACCTCACAACATGTAAAAACGGCAGTTGGATTACCCTCTACACTCCCGGTAATGTGCCCCGCTGTCTCACCTGATTCTCTCCAAGGAACTGGATATGCTGCGTCGCCGCATGCTGATCATGTTGGGTGTCGTTCTACTGATTGTGCTGGTCCTGGCCGCGTACAAAGCCTTCTCGATCTACACGATGGTTCAAGGCTACTCTGCGCCCAGACCGGCCATCAGCGTTGCCGTGGCCACCGCCACCGAGCGCCCATGGCAAGCCCGCCTGCCTAGCGTTGGCACGCTCAAGGCATTGCAAGGCGTGGACCTGAGCCTGGAGACCGATGGCACCGTCATCGATTTGCAGTTCGAGTCAGGGCAAAAGGTCAAGGCCGGTCAACCACTCCTGCGCCTCGACAGCGCCGTGGAAAGTGCCCTGCTGGAAACTGCTCTGGCCGACCTCGGGCTGGCACAGCTCGATTACGGTCGCGGTAGCCAACTGGTCGGCAGCCAGGCGATTTCCAAAGGCGAGTTCGACCGGCTTTCGGCGGTGCTGAAAAAAAGCAAGGCCACGGTCAATCAACTCAAGGCTGCGCTCGGCAAAAAAAGCATCGTCGCGCCCTTCAGCGGCACCATCGGCATTCGTCAGGTAGACGTTGGCGACTATCTTGCCAGCGGCACCATGATCGCCACCCTGCAAGACCTCAGTAGCCTGTATGTCGACTTTTTTGTGCCCGAGCAGTCGGTGCCGAAGATTGCTCTCGGCCAGCCAGTGCAGGTCATTGTCGCGGCGTATCCGACCCAGGAGTACCCCGGCACCATCAGTGCAATCAACCCCAAAGTCGAGAACAGCACCCGTAACGTGCAGGTCCGCGCCGCCCTGGCCAACCCCGATGGCAAGTTGATGCCAGGCATGTTCGCCAGCCTCCAGGTGCTCCTGCCCGACCCGCAACCGCGCATCGTGGTACCGGAAAGCGCGATTACCTACACGCTCTACGGCAACTCGGTGTATGTGGCCGTACCAAAGAAGGCCGAAGATGGCAGCCCGGAAAAGGACGACAAGGGCCAGCCGGTGCTGATCGCCGAACGGCGTTTTGTCGAAACCGGCGAACGCCGCGATGGGCAAGTGATGATCACCAAAGGCGTGCAGAGCGGCGAGAAAGTGGTGACCGCCGGCCAGCTCAAACTGGACAACGGCGCACACATTGCCATCAGCGACGACAAGACCCTGGCCGAGCGGAACAGCCCGCCACGCGCGGACTGATCAAGGAATCCCCATGGCTTTTACCGACCCGTTCATCCGCCGCCCGGTTCTCGCAACCGTGGTCAGCCTGCTGATTGTGCTGCTGGGCTTCCAGGCCTGGGGCAAGCTGCCCCTGCGCCAGTATCCGCAAATGGAAAACGCCCTGATCACGGTGACCACCGCCTACCCCGGGGCCAACGCCGAGACCATCCAGGGCTACATCACCCAACCGATGCAGCAAAGCCTGGCCAGCGCCGAGGGCATCGACTACATGACCTCGGTGAGTCGCCAGAACTTTTCGGTGATCTCGATCTACGCGCACGTCGGCTCCAACAGCGACCGTCTGTTTACCGAACTGCTGGCCAAGGCCAACGAGGTCAAGAGCCAGCTGCCCCAGGACGCTGAAGACCCGGTGCTGAGCAAACAATCTGCCGATGCGTCAGTGCTGATGTACATGAGCTTTTTCAGCAAGGAATTGAGCAACCCGCAGATTACCGATTACCTGTCGCGGGTGATCCAGCCGAAACTGGCAACCTTGCCCGGCATGGCCGAAGCCGAGATCCTCGGCAACCAGGTCTTTGCCATGCGCCTATGGCTGGACCCGATGAAGCTCTCTGGTTTCGGCCTCAGTGCCAGCGATGTGACCAACGCGGTGCGCCAGTACAACTTCCTCTCGGCCGCCGGCGAGGTGAAAGGCGAATACGTGGTCACCAGCATCAACGCCAATACCGAACTCAAGTCCGCCGAAGCCTTCGGGGCGATTGCGCTCAAGGTCGATGGCGACAGCCGTGTGTTGCTGCGCGATGTGGCGCGTGTGGAAATGGGTGCGGAAAACTACGACACCATCAGCTCGTTCGGTGGCACCCCTTCGGTGTACATCGGCATCAAGGCGACGCCCGGTGCCAACCCGCTGGAAGTGATCAAGGAAGTGCGCAAGATCATGCCGGACCTGGAGGCCCAGCTACCGCCGAACCTCAAGGGTGAGATCGCCTACGACGCCACCCTGTTCATCCAGGCCTCGATCGACGAAGTGGTGAAAACCCTGTTCGAAGCGGTGCTGATCGTGATCGTGGTGGTGTTCCTGTTCCTCGGCGCCCTGCGTTCGGTGGTGATCCCGGTGGTGACCATCCCGCTGTCGATGATCGGCGTCATGTTCTTCATGCAGATGATGGGGTACTCCATCAACCTGCTCACCCTGCTGGCAATGGTATTGGCCATCGGCCTGGTGGTGGACGACGCCATCGTGGTGGTGGAAAACATTCATCGCCACATCGAGGAAGGCAAGACACCGCTCGACGCCGCCATTGAAGGCGCCCGGGAAATCGCCATGCCGGTGGTCTCGATGACCATCACCCTGGCCGCGGTATATGCACCGATCGGCTTCCTGACCGGCCTGACCGGGGCGCTGTTCAAGGAGTTCGCCCTGACCCTGGCCGGCGCGGTGGTGATTTCCGGTATCGTCGCCCTGACCCTGTCGCCGATGATGTGTGCGTTTCTGCTGCGCCACGACGAGAACCCCAGTGGCCTGGCCCATCGCCTGGACATGATTTTCGAAAGACTCAAGCGCCGCTACCAGAGCCTGCTTCACGGCACCCTAAACACCCGGCCGGTGGTGCTGGTGTTCGCCGTGATCGTGTTGTGCCTGATTCCGGTCTTTCTCAAATTCACCAAATCGGAACTGGCGCCGGATGAGGACCAGGGCATCATTTTCATGATAGCCAACGCCCCGCAACCGACCAACCTCGACTACCTGAACACCTACACCGACGAGTTCATCTCGATCTTCAAGGCGTTTCCGGAGTACTACTCGTCCTTCCAGATCAACGGTTTCAACGGCGTACAATCGGGTATCGGCGGTTTCCTGCTCAAGCCGTGGAACGAGCGCAGTCGCACGCAAATGGCGATCCTGCCCAAGGTGCAGGCCAAACTGGAAAAGATCACGGGGTTGCAGATTTTCGGCTTCAACCTGCCGTCCCTGCCGGGCACCGGCGAAGGTGTGCCGTTCCAGTTCGTCATCAACTCCGCCAACGATTACGAGTTGCTGCTGCAGGTGGCCGACCGGGTAAAAAAACGGGCGAAGGAATCCGGCAAGTTTGCGTTTGTCCACGTTGACCTGGCCTTCGACAAGCCGGAAGTGGTGGTGGATATCGACCGCGCCAAGGCCGCGCAGATGGGGGTTTCCATGCAGGATCTGGGGGGAACCCTGGCGACCCTGCTGGGTGAAGCCGAGATCAACCGTTTCACCATTGAAGGTCGCAGCTACAAAGTCATTGCCCAGGTCGAACGGCCGTTCCGTGACAATCCGGACTGGCTGAACAATTACTACGTGAAAAACACCAAGGGCGAGCTGTTGGCATTGTCGACCCTGATCACCATCACCGACCGTGCTCGACCGCGACAACTGAACCAGTTCCAGCAACTCAACTCGGCCATCCTGTCCGGAGTACCGCTGGTGAGCATGGGGGAAGCCATCGACCTCGTGCGCCAGATCGCCCGGGAAGAGGCACCCGCCGGCTTTGCCTTCGACTACGCCGGAGCATCGAGGCAGTACGTTCAGGAAGGCAGTGCCCTATGGGTCACCTTTGCCTTGGCACTGGCGATCATTTTCCTGGTGCTGGCGGCCCAGTTCGAAAGCTTCCGCGACCCGCTGGTGATCCTGGTCACCGTGCCCCTGTCCATCTGCGGCGCATTGATTCCGCTGTTCCTGGGTTGGTCGAGCATGAACATCTACACCCAGGTCGGGTTGGTGACGTTGATCGGGCTGATCAGCAAGCACGGCATTCTGATCGTCCAGTTCGCCAACCAGCTACGCAAGGACAAGGGCCTGACGGCACGGGAAGCGGTAGAGGAAGCGGCGGCCATCCGGCTGCGACCGGTCTTGATGACCACCGCGGCGATGGTGTTCGGCATGGTGCCATTGATCATCGCCACCGGTGCTGGCGCAGTCAGCCGGTTCGACATCGGCACGGTCATCGCGACGGGCATGTCGATCGGCACGTTGTTCACCCTGTTTGTGTTGCCCTGCATCTACACGTTGCTGGCCAAACCCGATAAACCTCAAGAATAATCATAACCTTGTGGGAGCAGCGATGCGGCGATCCGACTTGCTCCTGCACCGGGCAATAAAAAAAAAGGCCTCGCATCAGCGAGGCCTTTCATTTGGGCTTCAATCGGTTCAATTTTGCGGCCTCAATCCTTGAGAAAGTCCGAACATGAACAACAACAGATCATGATCGGGTCGAGTGGCCACGGATGCCTTTGCAACCCGTGGCAATGGACAATGTTCTTCTGCGCTTATCGAGCTGAGAACCCGGGGGCGCGGTTGCTCCCAGGTTGCCATCGCGATTGATGCAACTGCCAAGGCTCCTACCAGAAACAAACCTCGTGCAATTTCGAGTTTCATCGCTATAAACCCTTGATGGCGCTGCCAAACGCCGTCTCATAAAAATAGACCAGCTTTTTCCAGTCTGCCGCGCTGAACGACGAGTGGCGACGCAACTGCTTCAAGTCATGGACAGCTGCACGATTGGCGGTCAAACGCCGTCGGCATTTCTCCAGATCGATCAGGGCCACTTCGACCTTGGCCGTCTCGCCCTCACCGGTCACGCGAACGAATACGTGCTTGTCGTAAAGGCAACCGTGCTGCCAGCGGCCCTTGTGCATGCGAGCCAGGTTTTCAGCCAGGTCCTTGAGCACTCGGTCGTTTATGGCTTCACCATGACGCTCGCGACCGCCACCGGCGTACCAGCGATCGATTTCCTCGAAGCCGTCCAGCGACTTGGTGAGCAGCAAGGCACGCCACTTGTGCACAGGGTCGCGCTGTGCGCCGCAGAAAACGATTTGCGGAACCCGTACGCCAAGCGCGGTCACACCGATGAGCGCAGCATGCTCGCGCAGTACCGTAGGCCGCCCGAAGGGGTGCTGCCAGCTACGATGGATATGCCCGGTCTGGCGCTTGACGTAGAGCAGCTGACCATCACTGCCCATCAGGCGTTGAACGCCGCTTTCCCCGCCGCGACGGACGTTGGGTTCCTCCACCCATTCACCGCGCTGATTCCAAAAGTAATCGAAGCGGTCCTGGGGAGCGACTTCCGTTTCTGCTGCACACTGCACTGCCATCCTGTTACCTCTTGCGTAATACGTAAACTCGCCACATCGCATAGAGCGGCAAAAAGTCCAGTTGTTCCTGGATGCGGAAACCCGCCTGCTCAAATTCCTTTTCTACGGTAGCGGCCGGTAACACAAACCGGTTTTGGTAACCTTCCTGCCCACGGGTTTTCTCCGAACGCTTGCGTTTCCAGGCCTTGAAGTTGCCATCGACCCATAGCGAAAGGATCACGCTGTCACGGGAAACTCGCTCGAATTCGCGCAAGATAGCCATGCGATGCTCGGCTTCACCGATGTGGTGGAGCAAGCGCATGCAAAAAATGCTGTCGACGGCGTTGTCCGGCAAGGCGATGTCGAATGCAGACGTGTGCAAGGGTTGTACCCGTTTCACCACGTCGGCAGGTTGCGCCTGGGTTGCGATCTTCAGCATGGACTGCGAGTTATCGGCACCGATGATCACGCGGTTGGATTTTTCCGCCAGCAAGGGCCAGAAACGCCCTGCACCACACGGCAAATCGAGGACCAGGCCAGGCTCGCCAACCAGGGCCAGCGCCTTGCGCGCCAGTTGTTCGTCACGCCAATGGGACAATCGACGGCCGAGACCTTCCTGGTGTTTGTGCAGATAACGTTGCGCGTGTTGATCGTCGTACTTTTCGGAGAAATCGAGCTTGATCGGGCCGTCCATCATCAGGGCTCCTGAACTTCTGATAGCAACCACCTTAGGTTTCGTGGTGTCGTTGACAGGTGATCCATTTGTGAAAAGTTCGTAATGGGAAACCTGGAAGTATTACAGAGCTTTACAGAATTGATAGGGTTTACTGGACGCCCGACTCAACTGTTCAAGTTCGCGACAACTCCACCTGAAAACGGCAGCCATTGGGCTCCATGGTTGTCAGGCCGACGCTCCAGCCCTGGTTTTCACAGATCCGCTGCACCAGTGAAAGCCCCAGGCCCAAGCCTTCCCCACGCTTTTCAGTGCCCCGGACGAAGGGTTCGAACATCGCCTCGCGTTTTTCCTCGGGAATGCCCACACCACTGTCTTCGACCAGAAAGCCCGTACCCGTCAGGGTCAGGCGGATGAAGCCCTGCTCGGTGTAATGCAAGGCATTGCGCAGCAAGTTACCCATCACCGCGTGCAAGAACGTCGCATTGTAGCCCTTGGCCTCGGGGTTGCCCGGTTCGAAGATCAGCTCCAACCCTTTGCTTTCGATAGGTTCACGCCACAGACCGAGCAGGCCCTCGGCCACCTGGCTAAGGGACTGTTGCGGCGACATGCTGGCGTCTTCGCGTTGGGCACGGGCCAGCATCAGGAAGGTTTGCACCAGCTCACGCATTTCTTCACACGCTCGGGCAATGCGCTCGACCTGAGCGCGGCCGCGCTGATCGATACCGGGGTTTTCCAGCAACAACTCGCAGGAACTGGCCAATATCATCAGGGGCGTACGCAATTCGTGGCTGACGTCGCTGGTGAACAACCGCTCGCGGGTCAAGGCCTGACGCAAGCGCCCGAGGGTGGCGTCGAAGGCCACGGCCAGTTCGCCCACTTCGTCAGCGGCATAGTCCGGAGCCAACGGAGGAGCCAAACCCAGCAGTTGATCACGATGGCGTACCTGGCGGGCCAACCGTACCACCGGCGCCATGACCTTGCGTGCCAGGACCCAGCCGAGAAACACCGCCAGCACCAGGCTCAGTACGAAACCCACCAGCGCCACGGCAAACAGCACCCGCTCACGCTCTTCGAAGTCGCTCTGGTCCTGCAACAGCACGTAACGTCGGCCGTCGACGATTTCGACCATGGCGTGGTACGACAGGTTTTCACGGAACACTTCATGGAAACCCGGCTCCAGGTGCCGCAAATCCTTGGGCAATCTGAAATCGCCTGGCCCGCTGCTGAAGTAGAACAATTGGTCCGGTTCGGGACGATGGCGCCAGTCCGTGACACTGTCCATCAGCAACAGGCGCTGCAAATCGCCACCCAGACCTGCCGAAATCAGTTTTTCTTCCACCAGGTGCACGGTCGCCACAATGCCCATGGCAAAGGCACCCGCCACCAGTGCGCTCATCAGCGCAAAGGCAATGATGATTCGTTGAGAAAGGCTCTGCTTAAACTCCATCACGCCCCTCGGCCAAGCGATACCCCACACCGTGCACGGTTTGCAGCAATGGCTTGGCGAACGGTTTGTCGATCACCTGGCGCAGTTGGTGGACATGGCTGCGCAGGCTGTCGCTGTCCGGGCAGTCGTCGCCCCACAGGGCTTCTTCAAGAATTTCACGGCGCAATACATGCGGGCTTTTCTGCATCAACACGGCCAGCAGCTTCAGGCCGACCGGGTTGAGTTTCAGCAACCGGCCTTCGCGAGTGACTTCCAGGGTGTCGAGGTCATAGCTCAGGTCGCCGACCTGCAAGGTCCGCCGTCCGCCGCCCTGGGTACGGCGCATGACCGCTTCGATACGCGCCGCCAGCTCAGACAGGGCGAACGGTTTGATCAGGTAGTCATCGGCGCCGGACTTGAAGCCTTGCAGGCGGTCATCCAGTTGATCGCGGGCCGTGAGCATGATCACCGGCGTTTCGCGGCGGGCATCTTCGCGCAGGCGCTTGCACAGGGTGTAGCCATCGATGCCGGGTAGCATGATATCGAGCACGATCAAATCGTAATGCTCGGTGGCCGCCAGATGCAGACCCGACAGACCGTCCTGCGCGCAATCCACGGTATAGCCTTTGAGCCCCAGGTAATCGGCCAGGTTGGCCAGGATATCGCGGTTGTCTTCAACCAATAGAATTCGCATGGGTATCTCTCCGTCCACAGTAACGGCCGTCATGGCCCGCGCAGCTTAAGGCCAAGTGTGGCCCACGGCTAGGGGAAGGCTGTGCATGGATCAATTCACTCAACCAACAGGTATGATTGACGAGTTTTTCACTATCGATTCACACGCTCCCTACAGCGGGCGGTGAAGACTGTCACGCGATTGATAATAAGGAATATAGAAAATGGACTATTTGAAGACGGCACCCATGCGCTTTTTGCTGCTGGTGACCGGCTCCTGGCTGGCAATTTTTTTTCTGACTCGAACAGTCCTGCTCCTCACTCATCTGAATGAGGCCGGTAGCGGCTTCCTGTCGGTGTTTGGTATCGGCCTGCTTTACGACATGGGTTTTATCGCTTACGCAGCGCTGCCCATGGGCCTCTACCTGTTGCTGTGTCCGCCGGCCTTGTGGCGCACTCGTGGCCATCGCTGGTTTCTTCAGGGTCTGCTGACCGTCAGTCTGTTCGCGATGCTGTTCACCTCGGTGGCCGAGTGGCTGTTCTGGGATGAATTCGGCGTGCGCTTCAACTTCATCGCCGTCGACTACCTGGTGTATTCCGACGAAGTACTGAACAACCTGCTGGAGTCATACCCGATCGGCACGCTGCTGAGCATTCTCGCCGTGCTGGCCGTGGTCCTGAGTCTTGCATTGCGCAAATTCTTCAACGCCGCACTTGATGCGCCATTGCCGCCCCTACGCGGCCGCTTACTGAATGCTCTCGGTTTGTTGATCGTCGCCGGCCTGAGCATGCAGTTGCTCAGCCAGGATGCCCCGCGCGCCCAGGGCGGCAATGCCTATCAGAACGAACTGGCGAGCAATGGTCCCTACCAGTTCTTCGCCGCGTTCCGTAACAACGAACTGGACTACCCGCAGTTCTACAAAACGCTGCCGGAGGCAGTCGTTGCCCAGCAGATTCGCGCCGAACTGGCAGAACCCAATGCCCGCTTCGTTGGCCAGGACCCGCAGGACATCCGTCGGCAAATCGATAACCCGGGCACACCGCGCAAGCCCAACATCGTACTGGTCACCATTGAAAGCTTCAGCGCCAAGTACATGGGCAGCAACGGTGACACCCGTAACCTGACCCCCTACCTTGATGCCTTGCGCAAGCAGAGCCTGTATTTCAATAACTTCTACGCCACCGGCACCCGCACCGACCGAGGCCTGGAAGCCATCACCCTGGCGATTCCGCCGACACCGGGTCGCTCGATCGTCAAGCGCGTGGGTCGTGAAAGCGGCTTTGCCAGCCTTGGCCAGCAACTCAATGCCGTGGGCTACGACAGCGTGTTTGTTTACGGCGGCCGCGGTTACTTCGACAACATGAATGCGTTCTTCAGTGGCAATGGTTATCGCGTTGTAGACCAGAGCAGCGTCGAGGAGTCGGAGATTCACTTCAAGAATGCCTGGGGCATGGCAGACGAGGATCTCTACAACCAGACCCTGAAACTGGCCGATGCCGACTATGCCAGGCAGCAGCCATTCCTGCTGCAGCTGATGACGACGTCCAACCATCGCCCTTACACCTATCCGGACAACCGGATCGACATCAAGTCCGGCAACGGCCGTGACGGCGCGGTGAAATACACCGACTACGCCATCGGTCAGTTTCTCGATCAGGCGCGTCAAAAACCCTGGTTTGACAATACAATCTTCGTCTTTGTCGCCGACCACACCGCAGGCAGCGCCGGTAAGGAAGACTTGCCTATCGCCAACTATCAGATTCCGCTGTTCATCTACGCGCCCAAGTTGATCGAAGCTCGGGAAACGGCACAGCTGGCCAGCCAGATCGATCTGGCGCCAACGCTGCTGGGCTTGCTCAATCTGGATTATGAATCGACGTTCTTTGGCCGTAACCTGTTGCAGGACAACCCGCTGCCGCCACGCGTGGTGGTTGGTAACTACCAGCACCTGGGGTTGTTTGACGGCAAGGACCTGGCAATTTTGAGCCCACGCCAGGGATTGCGTCGTCACGATGACGCACTGACCGAAAGCCGCGAGTCCCGGTCGACCGCCGATGACCCGCTGATTACCCGCGCCATCACCTATTACCAAACCGCCAGTTATGGCTTCAAGCAACAGCTGCTTGGCTGGAAGGCGCCCAAGGAGGGTGCCGGTCAAGTCGGCGAACGTTAACCGAATCGCCCCGGGCTGATGCCCCGGGGCTTTTTCCTTTGTTCAGGATCCACCATGTCATCAACCGCTGTCCGCCCTGCCCCTCGCCCACTCAACTTCTGGGTGTGCCTGGGGGTTCCCGCCGTTGCGGCGATCATTCTGGTGTTGCTCGAACTGACCTCACTGGACATGGACCTTGCCAAGCTGTTCTACGACCCGGTCGCGGGGGACTTCATCGGACGGCACAGTTACTTCCTGGAAAACATCCTGCATACCCGCGCCAAGCAGGTCGTCATTGCATTTTCGGTGTTCGCCATCCTCGGCTACATCGCTTCGTTCTTCATGGCCAAACTCAAGCCGTACAAGCGCGAACTGGGTTGTCTGGTGCTGTCCCTGGGCCTGGCGACTTCCTTTGTCACGCCCATGAAAGCGGTGACCGCGGTGCAATGCCCCTGGAGCCTTGAGCAATTCGGCGGTCACGAGACGTACAGCGAATTGCTGAGCCCTCGCCCGCACACCGAAAAACCGGGACGTTGCTGGCCCGGCGGCCATGCGGCCACCGGTTTCACCCTGTTTGCCCTGTTTTTCGTATTGCGTGACCGTCGCCCGCGCATGGCTCGCGCAGCGTTTGTCTTCGCCTTCGCCCTCGGCTCGGTGTTTTCCATCGGGCGGATGATGCAGGGCGCGCACTTCTTCTCGCACAACGTGTGGACGGCAGTGTTCTGCTGGCTGATTTGTCTGGGGTCGTATTACTGGATTCTGTATCGACCTGCATCCAGCGTTGAACGAGCAGGCAAGGCCGAACCGGTCAGGGCTTGATAGAAGATCTTTTGACTTTGATGTTTGTAAAAGACAATAAAAAACCCCGCCTGCTTTCGCAGGCGGGGTTTTTTCGTACAGGGGTAAGGCTGGCTTACATCATGCCGCCCATGCCACCCATGCCGCCCATGTCTGGCATACCGCCACCAGCACCGCCGTCTTTCTTCGGTGCATCAGCTACCGCGGCTTCGGTGGTCAGGATCAGACCGCCGATCGACGATGCAGCTTGCAACGCGGAACGGGTGACCTTGGTCGGATCCAGGATACCCATTTCGATCATGTCGCCGTATTCGCCAGTCGCAGCGTTGTAACCGAAGTTACCTTTGCCGTTCTTGACTTCGTTGACCACAACGCTTGGCTCGTCACCGCTGTTGGCAGCGATCTGACGCAGCGGTGCTTCGATGGCACGACGCAGTACGGCGATACCCACGTCCTGGTCGGCGTTGTCGCCTTTCAGGTCGAGGATTGCTTCCAGAGCGCGGATCAGCGCAACGCCACCGCCAGGTACCACGCCTTCTTCAACGGCTGCACGGGTTGCGTGCAGAGCGTCTTCAACGCGGGCTTTTTTCTCTTTCATTTCTACTTCGGAACCAGCGCCAACCTTGATCACTGCAACGCCGCCGGACAGCTTGGCCAGACGCTCTTGCAGTTTTTCACGGTCGTAGTCCGAGGAAGTTTCGGCAACCTGAGCACGGATCTGAGCAATGCGGGACTCGATGTCGCCTGCTACGCCAGCACCGTCAACGATGATGGTGTTTTCCTTGGAGATGGTCACGCGCTTGGCGCTGCCCAGGTTTTCCAGGGTGGCTGCTTCCAGGCTCAGGCCGATCTCTTCGGAGATAACGGTACCGCCGGTCAGAACGGCGATGTCCTGCAGCATGGCCTTGCGGCGGTCGCCGAAGCCTGGAGCCTTGACGGCTGCGACTTTAACGATGCCACGCATGTTGTTCACGACCAGAGTCGCCAGGGCTTCGCCTTCAACGTCTTCGGAAACGATCAGCAGCGGACGGCCGGCTTTGGCAACGGCTTCCAGCACTGGCAGCATTTCGCGGATGTTCGAGATCTTTTTGTCGACCAGCAGAACCAGCGGGTTGTCCAGCTCGGCAACCATGGTTTCCGGCTTGTTGACGAAGTACGGGGACAGGTAGCCACGGTCGAACTGCATGCCTTCTACAACCGACAGTTCGTTTTCCAGGCCAGTGCCTTCTTCAACGGTGATCACGCCTTCTTTACCGACTTTTTCCATGGCTTCGGCAATGATGTCGCCGATGGAGTTGTCGGAGTTGGCCGAGATGGTGCCAACCTGAGCGATGGCCTTGGTGTCAGCGCATGGCTTGGACAGGTTTTTCAGCTCTTTGACGATGGCGATGGTCGCCTTGTCGATGCCGCGCTTCAGATCCATCGGGTTCATGCCGGCAGCGACGGCTTTCAGGCCTTCGTTGACGATCGACTGAGCCAGAACGGTAGCGGTGGTAGTACCGTCACCAGCGTCATCGTTGGCACGGGAGGCAACGTCTTTGACCAGCTGCGCGCCCATGTTTTCGAAACGGTCTTCCAGTTCGATTTCTTTGGCGACGGAAACGCCGTCCTTGGTGATGGTCGGAGCGCCGAAGCTCTTCTCGATGATCACGTTACGGCCTTTCGGGCCCAGGGTCGCTTTTACTGCGTCAGCCAGGACGTTGACGCCTTTGAGCATTTTCTTGCGGGCGGAATCGCCAAACAGAACTTCTTTAGCAGCCATGATCGATATTCCTTAAATACTTTGTAGTAGCGGAAAATGAACGGGGGTATCAGCCTTCGATAACAGCGAGGATTTCGTTCTCGCTCATTACCAGCAGGTCTTCGCCGTCGACTTTCACAGTGTTGCTGCCGGAGTAAGGACCGAACACAACCTTATCGCCCACTTTCACGGCCAGTGCGCGCACTTCACCGTTGTCCAGTACGCGGCCGGTGCCTACAGCGAGGATTTCGCCGCTGTTGGCTTTTTCAGCAGCCGAACCTGGCAGGACGATACCGCCAGCGGTTTTCTTTTCTTCTTCGCTGCGACGGATGACGACGCGGTCATGCAGAGGACGAAGCTTCATTGTCGATCTCTCCTAATTGTGGTTTTCATCGGCCGGTGTAGTCCCGGCGGGTTTAACAAAGTCCGGCGATGCCGGGTGCGGTTCGTCAAGCGAACCGCGGAAGTCTGTCTGGCGTGTTCGCCAGAAACCTTGCGGTGACCGTTACATAAGGGCGCATAAGCTTATTACAAGGGCGAGGATCGAAAAAATTTCAGTTCGCTGCCCCGCAAACGAACACGGCACCCGAAGGTGCCGTGTCGATGTGCTTATTACTTGGTATCGCGGTGTTCGAACTCGCCTTCGATCACGTTGGGCTCGCGGCCCAGCGGCTCGCGAGGTGCCGGGCCGCCACGGGCCTGGAGGTCATCGGCGAACGCTCGCTGACGCATGGCCTGCTCTTCGGCGCGCTGGCGCATTTTACCCGCCAGCAGGCGACGACTGAACGGCAGCAGCATGAACAGGCCGATCACATCGCTGATGAAACCGGGAAGAATCAACAGGCCGCCGGCCAATGCCAGCATCAGGCCTTCGAGCATGGTCTGGGCCGGCAGCTCGCCGCGGTTCAGGCTCTCACGGGCACGCAGGGCCGTGGCCAGGCCGGCGACGCGCAGCACGAACACACCGAACATCGAGCCGAGAATGATCAGCAGCAGGGCCGGGAAAAACCCGATCGACCCTGCCACCTTGACGAATACGAACAGCTCTAACACCGGGAACAGCAGAAAGAGCAACAAAAAAGGGCGCATCAAATGATTCCTCAACGCAAGAATGCCTTGCCAGTTCACCTTAGATGACGTCGCCGTTTCGTGAATTCAAGCATCGGCCACTTCATTTTTCGGCCAATGCTCGGCGTGGGCCAGAGAAACCAAGGCTTCGCGGACTTGTGTCGGCGTATTACAAGGCGCTTGAAACGGCAACCAGTACAGGCTCTGGCCAATGCGCAGATGCATGCCTTCGCTGTCGATTCCGGCCATTTGCGCCGGTACGTTTTTCGGCAGTCCGGCCAGCTCGACGTAATGGGCAATGGCCTTGGCGTGGTCGGCGTTCATGTGCTCGACCATGCTCACTTCGGCCTTGCCAGCGAACGGGTTGGCCAGGGTCAGGTCGTTGACCCAATGAATGGCGCCAAAACCGCCGATGTAACGGTGGCGTACAGGCTTGAGCACCCAGAAATCGAAATCGTGGGCCTGGTGATAACCCTGCGACTCCGGGAAGTAGCGGTAGTAACGCTCGGAGGCGGCTTCGATGGCGGCTTCGTCTTCGAGCTGCTGCGCCTCAGCCAGGTAAGTCAGTCGACCAACGGCCTGGACATCTTCAGCGCCACGTTCGCCGACAAAGAGCGAGCACTTCGGATCTTTCTGCAGATTATGAGTGTGCTGGGCGATGCGGCTGATCAGGATCAGCGGCCGGCCCAGCTCGTCCAGGCAGTACGGAACCACGGAGCCGAACGGAAAACCGGGCATCGATTTGGAGTGCGTCGAGAGCACCCCACGGTATTCCTTGAGGAGCAATTCTCGTGCATGCTTAGCCGCTTCAACGCTCAATTTATGACTCCTTAAATAGAATCCGTCAGAAAAACGGACGAGCTGCTGGTGAAAGTCCCAGCACGCCATCGGGGCAGTTCTCATGTGCAGCCGGGCCACGTCAGGCGCAGATCGAGAGGCTCTCTACAAGGAAACACTCAGACCTGCTACCGGGGGCATGCGAATGCAACTCACTGACAAAGTAATCATTATCACGGGCGGTTGCCAGGGTTTAGGCCGCTCCATGGCCGAGTATTTCGCAGGCCTTGGCGCGAGACTCGCGCTGGTGGACCTGAACCAGGAAAAACTCGACGACGCCGTCGCGGCCTGCAAGGCCCAAGGTGTCGAGGCCCGCGCCTACCTGTGCAACGTGGCCAACGAAGAACAAGTGACCCACATGGTTGCCCAGGTCGCTGAAGACTTCGGCGCGATCCATGGTTTGATCAACAACGCAGGGATCCTGCGCGACGGTCTGTTGCTCAAGGTCAAGGATGGCGAAATGACCAAGATGAGCCTGGCCCAGTGGCAGGCGGTCATCGACGTCAACCTGACCGGCGTGTTCCTGTGCACCCGTGAAGTCGCGGCGAAGATGGTCGAGCTGAACAACAGCGGCGCGATCATCAATATCTCGTCGATTTCCCGCGCCGGCAACGTCGGCCAGACCAACTATTCGGCGGCCAAGGCCGGTGTTGCGGCGGCGACCGTGACCTGGGCCAGGGAACTGGCGCGCTACGGCATTCGCGTCGCCGGCATTGCACCGGGCTTCATCGAAACCGAAATGACTCTGGGGATGAAACCTGAAGCGCTGGAGAAAATGACCACCGGTATTCCGCTCAAGCGTATGGGCAAACCTGAGGAAATCGCCCATTCGGCGGCTTACATCTTCGAGAACGACTATTACACCGGTCGGATTCTGGAGATGGATGGCGGGTTGCGGATCTAAAGCAAGATCAAAAGATCGCAGCCTGCGGCAGCTCCTACAGGGTGAACATCAATCCCATGTAGGAGCTGCCGCAGGCTGCGATCTTTTAACAGGCGACCGGGATCAATCGTCGCTAACGCTGATGTTCGGCATCGCCGGCGTCAACGCTTCCTGCAATACGATCCGCGCACCGACATGGCGGGCCAGTTCCTGGTAGACCATGGCGATCTGGCTGTCAGGCTCGGCGATCACCGTTGGCTTGCCGCCATCGGCCTGCTCGCGGATGACCATCGACAGCGGCAACGAGGCCAGCAGTTCGACGCCATACTGGTTGGCCAGTTTCACGCCACCGCCCTCACCGAACAGATGCTCGGCATGTCCGCAATTGGAGCAGATGTGCACGGCCATGTTTTCCACCACGCCCAGCACCGGAATGTTGACCTTGCGGAACATTTCCACGCCCTTGCGCGCGTCCAGCAATGCCAGGTCCTGCGGAGTGGTAACGATGACCGCACCGGCCACAGGCACTTTCTGCGCCAGGGTCAGCTGGATGTCACCGGTGCCTGGCGGCATGTCGATGACCAGGTAGTCCAGGTCGCCCCACGCAGTCTGCGTCACCAATTGCAGCAAGGCGCCGGAGACCATCGGACCACGCCAGACCATCGGTGTGTTGTCATCGGTGAGGAAGGCCATGGACATGACCTCGACACCATGGGACTTGAGCGGCACGAACCACTTCTGGTCCTTGACCTCTGGACGGGTGCGCTCAGGGATGCCGAACATGATGCCTTGGCTCGGACCGTAGATGTCCGCGTCGAGAATCCCGACCTTGGCGCCTTCGCGGGCCAGTGCCAACGCAAGGTTGGCCGCGGTGGTGGATTTACCCACGCCGCCCTTGCCGGACGCGACAGCCACCACGTTCTTGACGTTGGCCAGGCCCGGAATCTGTGCCTGAGCCTTGTGTGCGGCAATCACGCTGGTGATGTCGACCTTGGCACTGGCTACGCCATCCAGCCCCTGAATAGCCATTTCCAGCATTTGTGCCCAACCACTCTTGAACAGGCCGGCGGCGTATCCCAATTCAAGCTGAACGCTAACGCGGTCACCCTGGATCTCGATGTTGCGCACGCACCCGGCGCTGACCGGGTCCTGGTTCAGGTATGGGTCGGTGTATTGGCGAAGGACGGCTTCCACCGCTGCGCGATTGACGGCGCTCATGGGCAACTCCGAAAACAGGACTGGAAAAGATAACGGGTATCGTACCTGTTCTGATCGTTGGGCGGGATGTAGAAAAGATCGTCCGAAGGCTCGGGCCGCGCTCGGACGATCTTTTGAACCATCACCCGTTACTCATCCAATGAAACAGGCTCACAGGGTGAAAAATATGCGCCAGCGCTTTATAGTGGCCGACCTCCGTTTCATCAAGTAGCCGAGCCCCATGTCCGAGCCACGCAAGATCCTCGTCACCAGCGCCCTGCCCTATGCCAATGGTTCGATTCACCTCGGCCATATGCTGGAATACATCCAGACCGATATGTGGGTGCGCTTCCAGAAGCACCGCGGCAATCAATGCATCTATGTCTGCGCCGACGACGCCCACGGTTCGGCGATCATGCTGCGCGCGGAAAAGGAAGGCATCACCCCGGAACAACTGATCGCCAACGTCCAGGCTGAACACAGCGCCGACTTTGCCGACTTTCTGGTGGATTTCGATAACTTCCACTCCACTCACGCCGAAGAAAACCGTGAGCTGTCGAGTCAGATCTACCTGAAGCTGCGTGACGCCGGGCACATCGCCACGCGCTCGATCACCCAGTACTTCGACCCGGAAAAGAAAATGTTCCTGGCCGACCGCTTCATCAAGGGCACCTGCCCGAAATGCGGCACCGAAGACCAGTACGGCGACAACTGCGAAAAATGCGGCGCGACTTACGCGCCAACCGACCTGAAGGATCCGAAGTCGGCAATCTCCGGCGCCACCCCGGTGCTCAAGGATTCCCAGCACTTCTTCTTCAAGCTGCCAGACTTCCAGCAAATGCTGCAAACCTGGACCCGCAGCGGCACCCTGCAGGACGCCGTGGCCAACAAGATCGCCGAATGGCTGGACGCCGGCCTGCAACAGTGGGACATCTCCCGCGATGCGCCGTACTTTGGTTTTGAAATCCCCGACGAGCCGGGCAAATACTTCTACGTGTGGCTGGATGCGCCGATCGGCTACATGGCCAGCTTCAAGAACCTGTGCAACCGTACGCCGGAGCTGGACTTCGATGCGTTCTGGGGCAAGGACTCCACCGCCGAGCTGTACCATTTCATCGGCAAGGACATCGTCAACTTCCACGCCCTGTTCTGGCCAGCCATGCTCGAAGGCGCAGGCTACCGCAAGCCGACCGGGATCAACGTGCACGGCTACCTGACCGTCAACGGCCAGAAAATGTCCAAGTCCCGTGGCACCTTCATCAAGGCCCGCACTTACCTTGATCACCTGTCGCCGGAATACCTGCGCTACTACTACGCGGCCAAGCTGGGCCGTGGCGTAGACGACCTCGACCTGAACCTCGAGGACTTCGTGCAGAAGGTCAACTCCGACCTGGTGGGCAAGGTCGTCAACATCGCCAGCCGTTGCGCCGGTTTCATCAACAAGGGCAATGCCGGCGTGATGGTCGACACCAACGCCGCGCCTGAACTGACCGAAGCCTTCCTGGCCGCCGCGCCAGGCATTGCCGACGCCTATGAAGCCCGCGACTTCGCCCGCGCCATGCGCGAGATCATGGGCTTGGCCGACCGCGCCAATGCCTGGATCGCCGACAAGGCACCGTGGTCGCTGAACAAACAGGAAGGCAAGCAGGATGAAGTCCAGGCCATCTGTGCCACCGGCGTCAACCTGTTCCGCCAACTGGTGATCTTCCTCAAGCCTGTACTGCCGCTGCTGGCCGCCGACGCCGAGGCGTTCCTCAACGTCGCGCCGCTGACCTGGAACGACCACGCGACCTTGCTCAGCAATCACCAGCTGAACGAGTTCAAGCCGTTGATGACTCGTATCGACCCGGTCAAGGTGCAAGCCATGACCGACGCCTCGAAAGAAGACCTGACCGCCAGCCAGACCGACACCGGCGAAAACGAAAGCGAAATCCCGCCTGTCGGCAATGGCGAACTGGCCAAGGATCCGCTGTCGCCGGAAATCGAGTTCGACACCTTTGCCGCCGTCGACCTGCGAGTCGCTCTGATCGTCAAGGCTGAACACGTGGAAGGCGCCGACAAGCTGTTGCGCCTGACCCTGGACATCGGTGACGAGCAACGCAACGTGTTCTCCGGGATCAAGAGCGCTTACCCGGACCCGTCCAAGCTCAATGGTCGCCTGACCATGATGATCGCCAACCTCAAACCACGGAAAATGAAGTTCGGCATCTCCGAAGGCATGGTGATGGCCGCCGGCCCTGGTGGCGAAGAAATCTACCTGCTCAGCCCTGACAGCGGCGCCAAGCCTGGTCAGCGCATCAAGTAAGGTCTGCGCAAAACCGATCCCACAGTCGTGCCTGGCGCGACTGTGGGATTTTCATGTCTGGCCCATACTGTCTTTCAGGTCTGGCTTCATCTTGTAGGAGCTGCCGCAGGCTGCGATCCTTTGATCTTGGCTTTTTAAGAGCAAAGTCAAAAGATCGCAGCCTGCGGCAGCTCCTACAGAGTTATCCAGCATCGGATATGGACGATCATGACCGAAACACTGCTTACGCTTATCAGTGCAGCCTTGATCAACAACGTCGTGTTGCACTGGCCGCTGGGCGTCGATCCGCTGTTGGGCAGCCAACGCCGCCAGGTCCATGCCTTGGGCATTGCGACGACGTGCCTGATGCTGGTCGTGGGCATGCTCGGCTACGCGCTCTATCAATGGCTGCTGGTGCCGCTGCATTTGACGACGCTGCGTCTGTTTGTGTTTCTGCCATTGAGCGTGCTGCTGATCAGCCCATTGCTGAAGTTGCTGACACGGTTGTTTTCGACACTGCCGTTCGAAGGCCTCTGGCCGTTGCTGCTGGGCAATGCCGGCGTGCTCGGCGTGGCCTTGCTCAATGCTCAGGAAGACAAGGGCTTCTTTCACGCCACAGCCTTGAGCCTTGGTGCAGGGCTGGGCTTCTGGCTGGTGTTGAGCCTGTTCACTGATTTGCGTGAACGCACGGCCGACAACGATGTTCCCCTGCCCTTTCGCGGCTTGCCGATCGACCTGATTGGTGCCGGCCTGATCGCAGTGGCCTTTCTCGGATTCAGCGGACTGATCAAAACATGAGTCTGATTCAACTCATCGACGCACTCTTGCCGCAAACCCAATGCGGCAAGTGCGGCCACCCCGGGTGCAAGCCTTACGCCGAAGGCATCGCCAATGGCGAGCCGATAAACAAGTGTCCGCCAGGCGGCAACGAAACCATTAATGCCCTGGCCGAACTGCTGAAGGTGCCGGTGCTGGAGCTGGACATCACTCGCGGCTCGGCACCTGCGCAGATCGCCTATATCCGCGAGGCCGAGTGCATTGGTTGCACCAAGTGCATTCAGGCCTGCCCGGTCGATGCCATCGTCGGCGCGGCCAAACTGATGCACACGGTGATCATCGATGAGTGCACCGGTTGCGACCTCTGCGTGGCACCGTGCCCGGTGGACTGCATCGAAATGCGCCCGTTGCTGCCGAACACGGTACTGCCCGTTGTCGGGGGGCTGGCCCTCACACCGCAGGCGCGGCAGGCCCGCACCCTCAAGCGCGATCACGCACGGCGCCGCTTCGAACAACGCAATGCCCGCTTGCAGCGTGAGGAGCAACAGAAAATCGCCGAGCGCCAGGCAAGGCAGCGAGCCGCGCAACCTGCCGAGACGACAGCCGACCCGGTGCAGGCGGCCCTCGAGCGCGTCCGCGCACAGAAAACCGCCAATGCCGATGCCGCGCTGAAAAAGGCCAAGATTGATGTAGCGATGAGTCGGGCGCAGTTGCACAAATCGCTGAAGGCCTTTGGGCATCCGCCGACCTTCGAGCAGCAATCGCAGTTGATCGTCCTGCAACAACAGTTCGAAGCCGCCGAACAAAGCCTGGCGCAACTGGAAAGCGTCGCACCATCGGCCCCTGCGCCGACTGCCGCAGTTGTGTCGCCAAATGATGCCGATCTGAAACGGGCCAAGATCCAGTTGGCCATGCGCCGCGCCGAACTCAAGAAGGCTCAGGCCAGTGAAGCAACGGCGGAGCAAATCGAAGCCCTGGAGCGCGCACTCGGCGAAGCCGAGCGCCAGGTGGACGCCCATGCCAGCCCTTGACGCGGTTGACGATCGCCTGCAACAGGCGATGAAACTGGTGCTGCTGGCCACGCTGCCGGGAATGCTGGTGGCATTCTGGTTGTACGGCTGGGGCGTGTTGATCAACCTGGTTCTGGCGGCCTCTGCTGCGCTGGCCGTCGAGGCCGCCGTCGTGCAATGGCGCAAGCGGCCGCTGCGACCAACCCTGAGTGACGGTAGCGCGTTGGTCAGTGCCACCTTGCTGGCTCTGGCGCTACCGCCTTACTGCCCGTGGTGGCTGACCCTCAGTGCTGCCGCTTTTGCCATGGTGTTTGGCAAGCACTTGTATGGCGGCGTCGGCTCGAATCCCTTCAACCCGGCGATGCTCGGTTTTGCTCTGGTGCTGGTGACCTTCCCCCAACCAATGACCCATTGGCCCTCGTCCCATGGCATGGATCTGCTGAGTGGCTTGCAGCAAGTGTTCGGTGTCGGCCAAACGCCGGATGCATGGGTGCAGGCCACGGCACTGGACAGTCTGCGGATCAACAAAAGCCTGACCATGGATGAACTGTTTGCCGGCAACCCGGCATTCGGCCACTTCGGCGGCCGGGGAGTGGAATGGATGAGCCTGGCGTTTCTGGCAGGTGGATTGTTTCTCCTGCAACGGCGGGTGATCAGTTGGCATGCCCCGGTCGGCATGCTGGCCAGCCTGTTCATCATCAGCCTGCTGTGCTGGAACGGGTCGGGCTCCGACTCCCATGGTTCACCGCTGTTTCATCTGCTGAGCGGCGCGACCATGCTGGGGGCGTTCTTCATCATCACCGAACCGGTGTCCGGCGCCAGAAGCCTTGGCGCGCGACTGCTGTTCGGCGCTGGCGTCGGACTGCTGACTTATCTGATTCGTACCTGGGGCGGCTATCCGGACGGCATCGCCTTTGCCGTGCTGTTGATGAACCTGTGCGTGCCGGCACTGGAGCGGTTCGTGGCGGCCAGACAACAGCCGGAGGCACCATGAGCCGGACGTCAAGCATCGCGCTTCTGGTGCTTTTGACCGCACTGGGCCTTGGTGTGACGTACTTCGTGCAGCTCGGCAGCGCGCCGCGCATTGCAGCCGAACAGCGCCTGATCGACAGCCGTAATCTGCTGGACCTGATCGCGCCGGACAGCTACGACAATCAACCACTCGAACACCCCATAAATCTCGAAGCAACCGCCTTGGCCAACAGCGCCTTGCTCGGGGGTTATCTGGCGACCAAAACCGATCAACCCGTCGCGGTATTGCTGCGCAGTCAAACCCTTGGCTACGCTGGTGCCATCGACCTGTTGATCGCTGTCGACGCCAATGGCAGGTTGCTGGGCGTCAAAAACCTCAAACAGTCGGAAACCCCAGGACTGGGTGCGCGGATCGCCGACTGGCCCAATACCTGGCTTCAGGTTTTTTCCGGCAAGTCTCGAACAGAACCGGGCGACAGTGGCTGGGCGTTGAAAAAGGATCAGGGGCAGTTCGATCAGATCGCTGGTGCGACTATCACCTCAAGGGCGGTGATCAATGCCGTCCACGATGCGTTGCGCTACTTCGATGAACACCGGCAACAACTGCTCGGAAACCCTGCCCATGGATAACTCATCGACTCCGCGCAACGCCTTGATGCTGACGCCGCTGATCGGCGCTACCGAGTCGCTGATGGCCGCACTTGGCCTGTGCCTGATGTTCATGGTGGTGACCCAGTTGTTCAGTCTGGCCATGGGCGCCCTGCGATCCCGACTGGTCCCGGCGACCCGCTTGCTGGCCAGCATCCTGTTGGCGGCCACGCTCACCAGTTGCGCGGAACTCATGGCACAGGCCTGGTCGCTACAGTGGCAGCAGCATCTGGGGTTTTATGGCGCCTTGATCGCCTTGCAATGCGTCGTACTCGAGCACACCGGGCTCTTTCAGAACGGCTGGCGCCAACGCCTGCGACTCAATGGCTTGTTTGCCACTCTGATGATCGCGCTGGGCCTGCTGCGCGAACTCATCGGCAACGGGACACTTGGAAGCCACTTGTCGTGGCTGACCGGCACAACGCAAGCTGACTGGCAAGGCTGGGGGCTGATGGCGGATGGCGGTCTGCGCCTGGCCACATTGGTCCCTGGCGGGTTCATTCTGCTCGGACTGCTGATCGCCGCCTGGCAGGCTTGGCGACCCAAGTCCACACATTGATCGTCTTCGAGGAAACGTACTGCCCATGAATGCCGCAAAACGTCTGGAAATTTTCCGCAGGCTGCACGAGGACAACCCGGAACCAAAGACCGAACTGGCCTATTCCTCACCGTTCGAATTGCTGATTGCCGTGATTCTCTCGGCGCAGTCGACCGATGTCGGCGTCAACAAGGCCACAGCCAAGCTGTTCCCGATCGCCAATACCCCGGCAGCGATCCATGCCCTGGGTGTCGAAGGACTGTCGGAGTACATCAAGACCATCGGCCTGTACAACAGCAAAGCGAAAAACGTGATCGAGACCTGCCGCTTGCTAGTCGAGCGCCACACCGGTGAAGTGCCACAAACGCGCGAAGAGCTTGAGGCGCTGCCCGGTGTCGGCCGCAAAACTGCGAATGTGGTACTCAATACGGCATTCCGTCAGCTGACCATGGCCGTCGACACGCATATTTTCCGGGTCAGCAACCGGACCGGCATTGCTCCTGGCAAGAATGTGGTGGAAGTCGAGAAAAAACTGATGAAATTCGTGCCCCGGGAGTACCTGCTCGACTCCCATCACTGGCTGATCCTTCACGGCCGCTATGTTTGCCTGGCTCGCAAGCCACGATGCGGAAGCTGCCGGATCGAGGACTTGTGCGAATACAAGCACAAAACCTCCGACGATTGAGGCGCTCTTGGGTTTTTTGATTTATCGATTGAAAAAATCTTTTTTACCCGCCGGGAGATTGTCGATATAAGGAGCGCCAAAGGCCTTCTTAGCCTGGAGTAACTAAATGAGTACTGGCAAAGAGCAATTGGACGTAGAAGACGACTTCACCACCGCCGACACCGATGACGCTGAGCCGGTGGTTGAAGTAGCGAAAACTAATCTGAGCAAACGCCGCACCATCGACAATCTGCTGGAGGAGCGCCGATTGCAAAAGCAATTGGCCGATTACGATTTTGACTTATGACACCTGAAAGCCTCCCGAAACGGAGGCTTTTTTTTAAGTGCCATACTCTCGCAGACGCCCCTTGTCGCACAGTTACGTCATCACACCAGACCATTGCGTTGTGCCAACTCGATCAAATCGACCAGAGACCTCGCATTCAGTTTGAGCAACAGGCGGGTCTTGTAAGTACTGACTGTTTTATTGCTGAGAAACATTCCATCGGCAATCTCTTTATTGGTCTTTCCTCGGGCCAACTGTTGCAGGACCATCATTTCCCGCCCCGACAATCGATCAACCATATCGGCCTCACTGGCGTTCCCCAAACTGCAACGCACGGTATGCAAGGCTTGATTAGGAAAGTAACTGTAGCCTGACAACACGGCCTTTATCGCACTGAGCAACTCCGTCAGGTCTTGTTGTTTGCAGACATAACCGGCCGCACCGGATTGCATGCAACGCATTGAAAAATGCCCCGGCGCCTGGGAAGTCAGGATCAGAACTTTCATCGGCATTGAGGTCGAAGACAAACGCGCGATGACTTCCAACCCGTCCAGCTTCGGAATCCCGATATCCAGAATGACAATATCCGGCATAAGTTCACGGGCTAGTTGCAGTGCATCCACACCATTATCGGTTTCTGCAATAACTTCGTAGCCATGACGTTCCATTAGCATACGTACCGCAAGACGAATGACGGGGTGATCATCCACGATCAGCACTTTATTCATGGGCAAGTCCAATTTTCGCTGTTCGAATTTTTAGAGCCCGCACAATAGCCTAGTCGTTTCACCCATGGCATGTCGTCCCTTCCGGCCACCCACACCAAGAGACATCCCCTACAAACAACACGGATTTCTCCTACAATAATCCCTCGAACGGAATGAGTTGAAAACTGTGTCAGCGTCAGTGTGTCGCACTTTCCAGCAGCTGCCTCTATCGATTTACGACCAAAATTTTCCGAGAGCCGGCCTGAACAGTCGCGCCCTGACAAACATAAGCCTCTACTCCTTCGTTAAAACGTAACTGATATTTTCGCACTCAACATTCACACCGGAAATATCACACACCAAGCATCCAATTACTCTTACAGCAAATAATATTTTTTGAGCAATCATTAAAGCACCACCAGCACTCAAAAAAATCGAAGAAAACACAACAACAACTACCACATCAAACCATTTTCATAAACCATTCAAGAAAAGACAATAGAGCATGAATATAGAACATGATAAAAAACGAATTAACAACCCGATGACAATTATCGCGATATTTGCAGCGCTCTCTGAAACTTCGGCAGCCGTTTCCCTACCCTTCCTTGACCAAGAGGAAAGAGAACTCTATGTCTGGTTTCTGATCAGCTTTCCGTTTTATTTACTTTTGCTTTTTTTCGCGACACTCAACTTCAACTACAAATCACTTTATGCGCCTTCCGACTTTGAAAAGGGCAAACACTTCATGAAGGTCATGGATGATGCCGGGCGGCCGGAAAAAAAAGCGTCCGGGAAGTCCTCTGGGAGTTCCGCTCTGGAAACGTCAACGAATGACCGGCAGTCAGCTCGGACGCCCTGCGGCGCACAGGACCCGCCAATGGAGATTGGCCTGCAAACCACCGTATTTGTTCAGCATCAACTTCAGTTACCGGAGTTTATAAAAGACCTGTACATCGTGGATGCACGCTGGATGAGCAAGGAGGTCGAGTTTGGAGCGCTGCTGGAAAAAATCCAGAGGCCACGGGAAAAGGAGGCGTACGTGATTCTGTTTGTCACTTGTGCCGTTTCGGAGGCTTTACTGAAAGCCAGTGCGCTTAAACATTCAAAGCAGACCAGGAAGCGCTGTGTCGCCTTTTATGTTGCCTACAATCTGGACTCGCACAGGTTGTCGGTCATTGATCAAGCCGGACAACCAGCAGACAACAACACGTAGAACAGGACAAACCATTGGCAGGAGAAAAACAGAAAATCATCAGCGAAAACGAAAACACCCGACAACGTAGTAACTGGCGTCACACCCCGTTTTCAGGTGCCTGACCTCGTCCTGGACGAGATCAGGCATCCATCACGATATCAAAGGTCTCAGAACAGCTTCCGGCCTTTGTTCGCTGCAATGCGCATGCGCAAGGCGTTGAGCTTGATGAAGCCCGCTGCATCCGCCTGGTTGTACGCGCCACCATCTTCTTCGAAGGTCGCGATATTGGCGTCAAACAGCGAGTCGTCGGACTTGCGGCCAGTGACGATCACATTGCCCTTGTACAGTTTCAGGCGCACAACGCCGTTCACGTTGACCTGGGACGCATCGATCATCTGTTGCAGCATCAGACGCTCAGGGCTCCACCAGTAGCCGGTGTAGATCAGGCTGGCGTACTTGGGCATCAGCTCGTCCTTGAGGTGAGCCACTTCGCGGTCCAGGGTGATCGATTCGATCGCACGGTGGGCACGCAGCATGATGGTGCCGCCCGGGGTTTCGTAGCAGCCACGGGACTTCATGCCCACGTAGCGGTTCTCGACGATGTCGAGACGGCCGATACCGTGTTCGCCACCGATACGGTTCAGGGTCGCCAGCACGGTGGCCGGAGTCATTTCGACGCCGTCCAGCGCGACGATGTCGCCGTTGCGGTAGGTCAGTTCCAGGTACTGCGGCTTGTCGGGTGCGTTTTCCGGGGAAACGGTCCAGCGCCACATGTCTTCTTCGTGCTCGGTCCAGGTGTCTTCCAGCACGCCGCCTTCATAGGAGATGTGCAGCAGGTTGGCATCCATCGAGTACGGGGATTTCTTCTTGCCGTGACGCTCGATCGGAATCGCGTGCTTCGCGGCGTAATCCATCAGCTTTTCACGGGACAGCAGGTCCCATTCGCGCCACGGAGCGATCACTTTCACGCCAGGCTTCAAGGCGTACGCGCCCAATTCGAAACGAACCTGGTCGTTGCCCTTGCCGGTGGCGCCGTGGGAAATGGCGTCAGCGCCGGTTTCGTTGGCGATTTCGATCAGGCGCTTGGCGATCAGCGGACGAGCGATGGAAGTACCCAGCAGGTACTCGCCTTCGTAAACGGTGTTGGCGCGGAACATCGGGAAAACGAAATCGCGCACGAACTCCTCGCGCAAGTCGTCGATGTAGATCTCTTTCACGCCCATGGCCTGAGCCTTGGCGCGTGCAGGTTCGACCTCTTCGCCCTGACCCAGGTCAGCGGTGAAGGTCACCACTTCACAGTTATAAGTATCCTGCAGCCACTTGAGGATCACCGAAGTGTCCAGGCCGCCGGAATACGCCAGAACGACCTTGTTTACGTCCGCCATGCCATCACTCCACGGGGTTCTACGGAAAGCCGGGAAGTCTACCGCTCATACAGAATAATTTACAGTGGCGCGACAGCTTATGACGACGAAGCGACAGATTCTGTCGAGGGCGCGACGATGACCGCCGGGTCAGGAAGTTGCCGAAGTGGCTGCTTTCGTCGCTTGCGGGGCGACTTGTTCCACAGGTGCTCCGCGCTCCAGGCGTACCGCTACCCGTCGGTTCTTCGCGCGGTTGGCGTTGTTGGTATTAGGCGCCAACGGATAACGCTCACCATGGAAACGCACGGTGATTTGCGACTCCTGGATGCCGTTGGCCTTGAAGAACTCCATCACTGCCAGGGCCCGGCGCCGCGACAAGTCGCGGTTGGTCAGACGGTTGCCACTGTTGTCGGAGTGACCGTCGAGCTCGATGCGATTGACCGTCGGATCGGCCTTCATGTACTCCAGCATCACCTGCAGCTTGGCCTTCGCGGCGCCGTCGAGCTCGATTCCGCCGCCGGGGAAGCCGATTTCGGATTGTTTCACCTGCTCAAAGTTCTGCGGCAACAGTTTGGCCACGCAGCTTTGGTAATCGGCAAACGCCTTGGTGAACCTGACCGGCAACAAGCGCACTTCCGACACCCGGCCATCCCCCGCGAAATGGCGAACCACCGGGCTGCGACCGTCCATCAGTCCGCTGATCAGGCGTCCGGCCTGAACCTGTGAACTGTTGAACACCACGTTGCCGCTGCCGATTCTCACCGTGCCCAGGTTGATATCGTTACGCCCCGGTTGCCACGGCGCGGCAGCGGCCAGCAGCGTCGCCGAGCCACCGCCAATCATCGGGTTGTAGGTTTTCAGACGAAACGTCGCCTGCTCACCGGCACGACGCACGAACTCGCCCGAACCGAAGTCGGTAATCGGCTGAGTCATGCGGCATTCGAACTTGTCACCCTCGACCGTCCACTCAATGCTCTCCAGACGGGTCTGGAAAGTGAGCGCCATCGCGGGAAGGCTGGCAAACACACTGAGCAAGGCTAAAAAACGCTGGCGCACGGGAGGCTCCACTGGCTTCTACAACAAAAAGACCGACACACACATGTTTACGGCATACCCGTTGGATATCGGAAGCTTCGCGCAAAACTTGATAGCGAGTGCCTGCAAGAGTCTTTTCCGGTAGCATTCCCTTGAGTTTGACCCGCCTGGAATCCCCTCATGTCCGACCGCCTGACCCTGCTGCGTCCCGACGACTGGCATATTCATCTTCGCGATGGTGCCGTATTGACCAATACCGTCGCGGATGTCGCGCGCACCTTTGGCCGCGCCATCATCATGCCCAACCTGGTTCCACCGGTGCGCAACGCGGCCGAAGCCGACGGCTATCGCCAGCGGATTCTCGCTGCCCGCCCGGCCGGCAGCCTGTTCGAGCCACTGATGGTCCTGTACCTGACCGACCGCACCCAGCCTGAAGAAATTCGCGAGGCCAAGGCCAGCGGATTCATTCACGCCGCCAAGCTGTACCCGGCCGGCGCGACCACCAACTCGGACTCTGGCGTCACCAGCATCGACAAGATTTTCCCCGCACTCGAGGCCATGGCCGAAGTCGGGATGCCGTTGCTGGTTCACGGTGAAGTCACCCGTGGTGATGTCGACGTGTTCGACCGCGAAAAAATCTTCATCGATGAACACATGCGCCGTGTGGTCGAGCGCTTCCCGACCCTCAAAGTGGTCTTCGAGCACATCACCACCGCGGACGCCGTGCAGTTCGTCAACTCGGCTTCGGCCAACGTCGGCGCGACCATCACGGCTCACCACCTGCTGTACAACCGTAACCACATGCTGGTGGGCGGGATCCGGCCGCACTTCTATTGCCTGCCGATCCTCAAGCGCAATACCCACCAGGAAGCCCTGCTCGACGCCGCCACCAGCGGCAGCGAGAAGTTCTTCCTCGGCACCGACTCGGCGCCCCACGCCCAGCACGCCAAGGAAGCGGCCTGCGGTTGCGCCGGTTGCTACACCGCCTATGCGGCAATCGAGATGTATGCCGAAGCCTTCGAACAGCGCAATGCGCTGGACAAGCTCGAGGCCTTCGCCAGCCTCAACGGCCCGCGCTTCTACGGCCTGCCGGCCAACACCGATCGCATCACCCTGGTCCGCGAAGAATGGACCACCCCGACCAGCCTGCCATTTGGCGAGCTGACCGTTATCCCGCTGCGCGCCGGTGAAAAACTGCGCTGGCGCCTGCTGGAGGAACACGCGTGAGTGAAGACCATTTCGACGACGAACTGGAAGGCAATGGCGGCGGAGGCGGCCCTCGTCATCCAATGGCGGCCAGGTTCCGTGGTTACCTGCCGGTTGTCGTCGACGTAGAAACCGGTGGCTTCAATTCGGCCACCGATGCCCTTCTGGAGATCGCCGCGACCACCATCGCCATGGATGAAAAGGGTTTTGTTTATCCGGATCACACCTACTTCTTCCGTGTCGAGCCGTTCGAAGGCGCGAACATCGAAGCGGCGGCCCTGGAGTTCACCGGGATCAAGCTCGATCACCCGCTGCGCATGGCCGTGAGTGAAGAGTCTGCCCTGAACGATATCTTCCGCGGCGTGCGCAAAGCCCTCAAGGCCAATGGTTGCAAACGGGCGATCCTGGTCGGGCATAACAGCAGCTTCGACCTGGGCTTCCTGAATGCAGCGGTTGCGCGCCTGGACATGAAGCGCAATCCGTTCCATCCGTTCTCCAGTTTCGATACCGCGACGCTCGCGGGCCTGGCCTACGGCCAAACCGTGCTGGCCAAGGCGTGCCAGGCTGCGGACATCGATTTCGATGGCCGCGAGGCTCACTCGGCCCGTTACGACACCGAGAAGACCGCTGAGCTGTTCTGCGGCATCGTCAATCGCTGGAAGCAAATGGGCGGTTGGGAAGATTTCGACGATTGATGTCGTCGGGTTTATCCCGCCCATAAAAAAACCGGCCTCGAAGGCCGGTTTTTTTGTACCTGCTTTTTATAGCTGGAGCGTGCGCCTTACAGAGCGGCAGCGTGCTCGGTCAGGTAAGCCGCAACGCCTTCTGGCGAAGCGTTCATGCCTTTATCGCCTTTTTTCCAGTTGGCAGGGCAGACTTCGCCGTGCTCTTCGTGGAATTGCAGAGCGTCGACCAGACGCAGCAGCTCTTCCATATTACGGCCCAGCGGCAGGTCGTTGATGATCTGCGAACGGACAACACCTTTATCGTCGATCAGGAACGCGCCACGGAAAGCCACGCCGTCAGCGGACTGAACGTCGTAGGCTTTCATGATTTCCTGCTTGATGTCGGCAGCCATGGTGTAGCGAACTTCGCCGATACCGCCATTGTTGACCGGGGTGTTGCGCCAGGCGTTGTGGGTGAAGTGCGAGTCGATCGACACAGCGACCACTTCAACGTTACGCGCCTTGAACTCGGACATGCGGTTGTCCAGAGCGATCAGTTCGGACGGGCAAACGAAGGTGAAGTCCAGTGGGTAGAAGAACACCAGGCCGTATTTGCCTTTGATCGCCGAGGACAGGGTGAAGCTGTCAACGATCTCGCCATTGCCGAGTACGGCCGGTACGGTGAAGTCAGGGGCTTGCTTGCCTACGAGTACGCTCATTGGATATCTCCTGGTGTAATAGCGTGAGAAACAGGGTTCGCATCAGCCTGCCACCCTGAGGCGACAGCCCTGTGACACGATCCCCGGTCGCAAAAGACCGGCCATCATACACCGCGTGTTTGAGCTGGCTTAGCTGTTTTTTCCCCGTACGATGAAATCCCCGACGGTTTTGAATCACCAATTTGTCAGGCAGACCGTTCGTCAGCCATACTCATTTATGACAAAAAGTGCTCTGAAACCACTTTGACAATCATTCTCGTTAACATTAAGATCCATCGCAATTGAGTCACAATCAGCGACGGACCTTCCTTATGTATGTTTGCCTCTGCACTGGCGTCACCGACGGTCAAATCCGCGATGCGATCTATGAAGGATGCTGCAGCTACAAGGAAGTCCGTGTGGCTACCGGCGTTGCCAGTCAATGCGGCAAATGTGCCTGCCTCGCCAAGGAAGTGGTCCGCGAGACCCTGACCAAACTGCAAACGGCCCAGGCTGCAATTCCCTTTCCAGCAGAATTTACCGCGGCTTAACTATCGAATATCAAAGAACCGGACATACGTCCGGTTTTTTTATGCCTCAAAATCAACTAGTTATGCTCTAGACGCGGAACACAAACATTCTTATTCAGATTAATTTTCATTTAAGTTTCAATAACTTAGGTTTGACACCCTTAAATACGCGGCTCAGACTCTGCCCTATTGACAGCTAATAAAGGGCAGGACCCCATCATGAAAGGCGACGTTACAGTCATCCAGCATCTCAACAAGATCCTCGCCAATGAGCTGGTCGCGATCAATCAATACTTCCTGCATGCGCGCATGTATGAAGATTGGGGCCTGAACAAGCTCGGCAAGCACGAGTACCACGAATCCATCGACGAGATGAAGCACGCGGACAAGCTGATCAAGCGGATCCTGTTCCTTGAAGGCCTGCCGAACGTCCAGGACCTGGGCAAGCTGCACATCGGCGAACACACCAAGGAAATGCTGGAGTGCGATCTGCGTATCGAACGCACCGGTCACGCTGATCTCAAGGTGGCTATCGCTCATTGCGAAACAGTCGGCGACTTCGGTAGCCGTGAGCTGCTTGAAGATATCCTCGAGTCCGAAGAAGAACATATCGACTGGCTGGAAACCCAGTTGGGCCTGATCGATAAAATCGGACTCGAGAACTATCTGCAATCGCAGATGGGCGAAGAGTAGGAGCTGCCGCAGGCTGCGATCCTGGGGATTGCAGCGGCAACTTTGCAGTAACTATCCAGACACAATAAAAAGCCCCGCACTCTTTCGAGTAGCGGGGCTTTTTATTTGCCGAAGATCAAAAGATCGTCCGAACGCGGCCCGAGCCTGCGGCAGCTCCTACAGGGGAGCCAAGCGAATCAGGCTTCGGTCTTTGGAACAGCTGCCTTGGCGGCGGCGTCCTTGATCAGGCTCTGCAGCGAACCGTCAGCAGCCATTTCAGTCATGATGTCGCTACCGCCGACCAGCTCACCGGCAACCCACAGTTGCGGGAAGGTTGGCCAGTTGGCGTATTTTGGCAGGTTGGCGCGGATTTCCGGGTTCTGCAGGATGTCCACGTACGCAAACTTTTCGCCACACGCCATCACGGCCTGCGCGGCTTTCGCGGAGAAGCCGCACTGCGGGGCATTCGGCGAGCCTTTCATGTAAAGCAGAATGGTGTTGTTGGCAATCTGCTCTTTAATCGTTTCGATGATATCCATGGAGCACCTCGGCTGAACTTTCCGACTCATGGGTCGGCACGGTGGCGCATTGTAACGGAAAGCCGAGCGCCCTGCTCGGTCTCTCCGTCAGACTGACTCAAGCTGCGGCCACGGTCACCGGTACGCCATTGAGCGCGGCATTTCCCGACAGTTCGTCAAGCCGGCATTCGTCGGTCAGGTCGTTGGCGCTTGAGCCCGGCTGACTGCTGGCAATCGACATTTGCACGCCCGGCCGCGTGTGACCCCAGCCGTGAGGGAGGCTGACCACGCCTTTCATCATGTCCAGACTGCCAAGCACTTCGACCTCAATTACCCCCACCCGCGAGCTGACCCGCACACGTTGCCCGTCACTGAGCCCGCGACTGGCCAGGTCGTCCGGATGCATCAGCAACTGGTGACGTGGTTTGCCCTTCACCAACCTATGATAGTTATGCATCCATGAGTTGTTGCTGCGTACATGCCGGCGGCCAATCATCAACAACTCGTCGGCGGCCGGCGCCTGCAAGGCTGCGAAGCGCGTCAGGTCAGCGAGAATCGCGGCCGGCGCGGCCTGGATGCGTTGATTGGCAGTCTTCAGGCGTGGTGCCAGGTTAGGCTTGAGAGCGCCCAGATCGACGCCATGGGGATGATCGAACAAAGTCGCCAGCGAGAGTTTGTGCTCTGACGTGTCGCCGTACATCCCCATGCGCAGACCGCGATCGATCATTTGTGCGGGGGCGATGGTGGGTTTCAACTCTTTGCCGGTCCTGGCGGCAAATGTCTTGGCCAGCCCGACGAAGATCTCCCAGTCGTGCAATGCACCTTCGGGCTTGGCGAGGATGGCGCGGTTGAAACGACTGACGTTGCGCACCGCAAACAGGTTGAACGTGGTGTCGTAATGGTCGTTTTCCAGCGCCGATGTGGACGGCAGGATCAGGTCGGCGTAACGCGTGGTTTCATTGATGTACAGGTCGATGCTGACCATGAACTCCAACCCGTCCAGCGCCTGCTCGAGCTTTCGGCCATTGGGCGTGGACAGCACCGGATTGCCAGCCACAGTGATCAACGCCCGGACTTGCCCCTCCCCTTCGATGAGCATCTCTTCGGCCAGCGCCGAGACAGGTAGTTCTCCGGCGTATTCCGGGCGCCCGGAAACCCGGCTCTGCCACAGATTGAAATGCCCGCCCGAAGTCGTCGCCACCAGATCCACCGCTGGCTCGGTGCACAAGGCACCACCCACGCGATCGAGATTGCCGGTGACCAGATTGATCAACTGCACCACCCAGTGGCACAGCGTACCGAAGGCCTGGGTCGAAACGCCCATGCGGCCATAGCAGACTGCACTCGGTGCCGCGGCGAAGTCCCGCGCCAACTGGCGGATCTGTTCGGCCGGTACGGCGCACAACGGACTCATGGCCTCGGCAGTGAACGGCGCGACGGCCTCGCGCACGTCCTCCAGGCCGTCCACCGGCAGATGGCTGTCGCGGGTCAGACCGTCAGCGAACAAGGTATTGAGCATGCCGAACAACAGCGCGGCATCACCACCCGGGCGCACAAACAGATGCTGATCGGCAATCGCCGCCGTCTCACTACGGCGCGGATCGACCACCACCACTTTGCCACCCCGGGCCTGTATCGCCTTCAAGCGTTTTTCCACATCTGGCACGGTCATGATGCTGCCGTTTGAAGCCAGCGGGTTGCCGCCCAGGATCAGCATGAAATCGGTGTGATCGATGTCCGGGATCGGCAGCAACAAACCGTGGCCGTACATCAAATGACTGGTCAGGTGATGGGGCAATTGATCGACCGACGTCGCGGAAAACCGGTTGCGGGTTTTCAGCAGGCCGAGGAAATAATTGCTGTGGGTCATCAGCCCGTAATTGTGCACGCTCGGATTGCCCTGATAGACCGCCACGGCGTTTTGCCCGTGACGCTCCTGAATGGCGGCGAGGCGTTCGGCGACCAGATTGAATGCCGCTTCCCACTCGATGGGCTGCCACTCATTGCCCACCCGCTGCATCGGCTGATGCAGGCGATCCGGATCGTTTTGAATGTCTTGCAACGCCACGGCCTTGGGGCAGATGTGCCCACGGCTGAACGTATCCTGGGGGTCGCCCTTGATCGATGTGATCTGGACGTTACCACCTTCGACCTCAGTGGTTTCGATGGTCAGGCCACAGATGGCTTCGCACAAATGGCACGCACGGTGATGGAGAGTCTTGGTCATGGCCAGTCACTGTCTTGTTATGGGCGGGCAACGATGGCCGCGGAAACAAAACTATGGCGCCAGACCCGCCGCCACGCCAGCGACGTGCGTCTTGTGAATCGAGGGTTATCAGGCCAGCCGATGGCCGCCGGAGTTCAGTTCGAAGGCAGCCTGGACAGCGCCTGCAAGTGGATTTCCTGAAGGGTTTCAATCGGCCCGTGGGGGCCCTGCACGCAGGTCAGTTCGCCGATCAGGCACCAGTGTTCGTCGAGCCCGGCGCTGATGAATGACAGGTCAGAAACCGACTGTCAGCGCACCATTGCCGCCCCGCCTGATTGCCAAGCCCCGAGGGGCCGGTGTACAAATGAGGCGCTGCTATCAGGAAACAGGCTTCAAAAGCGCTACCTCGGTGAACCCGTAGCACCTCTGAAACTCCCTAAAAACTGTAGCCCTATTGGTAAGACGCGACATTTAATTATAAGATCGCGCCTTCCCCTATTTCGTCGCCCCGTGCGGCTTACGCCGCAGGTCTCGCCCGTTGTTCCGTTAAACAAGGCTTTGAGCATCTGCGGTTTGTAGCAAAAGGTAGTCAATGATGAGCGCAAGGCACTTTCTCTCCCTGATGGATTGCACGCCCGAAGAGCTGGTCAGCGTGATCCGTCGAGGCGTTGAGCTCAAGGACCTGCGTAACCGCGGCGTACTGTTCGAGCCTCTGAAAAACCGCGTCCTGGGGATGATTTTCGAGAAATCCTCGACCCGCACCCGGATCTCCTTCGAGGCCGGCATGATCCAGCTCGGCGGCCAGGCGATCTTTCTGTCGCCACGTGACACCCAGTTGGGTCGTGGCGAGCCGATCGGCGACTGCGCCATCGTCATGTCGAGCATGCTCGACGCAGTGATGATCCGTACCTTTGCCCACAGCAACCTGACCGAATTCGCCGCCAACTCCCGCGTACCGGTAATCAACGGCCTGTCCGATGACCTGCATCCGTGCCAGTTGCTGGCCGACATGCAGACCTTCCTCGAACACCGCGGCTCCATCCAGGGCAAGACCGTGGCCTGGATCGGCGACGGCAACAATATGTGCAACAGTTATATAGAAGCGGCGATCCAGTTCGACTTCCAGTTGCGCGTGGCCTGCCCGGAAGGCTACGAGCCCAATCCTGAATTCGTGGCCAAAGCCGGCGATCGGGTCACCATCGTTCGCGACCCGAAAGAAGCCGTGCGCGGTGCACACCTGGTGAGCACCGACGTCTGGACCTCCATGGGTCAGGAAGAAGAAACCGCCAAGCGTCTTAAGCTGTTCGCACCGTACCAGGTCAACCGCGCCCTGCTTGACCTGGCCGCTGAAGACGTACTGTTCATGCATTGCCTGCCGGCGCACCGCGGCGAAGAAATCAGCGTCGATCTGCTCGACGACAAACGTTCGGTGGCCTGGGATCAGGCCGAAAACCGCCTGCACGCGCAAAAGGCCTTGCTCGAGTTTCTCGTCGAACCGGCGTACCACCACGCATGAGCCAGCCTTTACTGCTTAACCTGCGCAACCTCGCCTGCGGCTATCAGGACCAGCGTGTAGTACAGAACCTGAACCTGCACCTGAACGCTGGTGACATCGGTTGCCTGCTCGGCTCTTCGGGCTGCGGCAAGACCACCACACTACGGGCGATTGCCGGCTTTGAACCGATACATGAAGGCGAAATCCAGCTGGCGGGCGAAACCATCTCCAGCGCCGGCTTCACCCTTGCTCCGGAGAAACGTCGCATAGGCATGGTGTTCCAGGACTACGCGCTGTTTCCGCATTTGAGCGTGGCCGACAACATCGCCTTCGGCATTCGCAAGCATCCGCAAATGGATCGCGTTACCGAAGAACTGCTGGAACTGGTCAACCTGAAGAACCTCGGCAAGCGCTTCCCCCACGAACTTTCAGGTGGCCAGCAGCAACGTGTCGCCCTGGCCCGCGCACTGGCGCCGGATCCGCAATTGCTGTTGCTCGACGAGCCGTTCTCCAACCTCGATGGTGAATTGCGCCGCAAGCTCAGCCACGAAGTACGCGACATCCTCAAGGCCCGAGGCACCAGCGCGATTCTGGTGACTCACGACCAGGAAGAAGCCTTCGCAGTCAGTGACCACATTGGCGTGTTCAAGGAAGGTCGCCTGGAACAGTGGGATACGCCCTACAACCTGTATCACGAACCGCTGACACCCTTCGTGGCGAGTTTCATCGGCCAGGGCTATTTCATTCGCGGTCAGTTGAGCAGCCCGGAATCGGTGCAAACCGAGCTCGGCGAGTTGCGCGGCAACCGGGCCTACACCTGGCCGGTAGGCGGTGCGGTTGATGTGCTGCTGCGCCCGGACGATATCGTCTACGCGCCGGATAGCGCACTGAAGGCGCGAATCGCCGGCAAGACGTTCCTGGGTGCGTCGACCCTGTATCGCTTGCAGCTGCCGACAGGCGCACAGCTGGAATCGATCTTCCCGAGCCATGTCGATCGCCAGGTTGGGGCGGATGTGGGTATTCGTGTCGCGGCTGAACACCTGGTGCTGTTCCAGGCGTCCGGCAGCACGGCGGCGCAGATTCCTGCTGTTGAATCAGGTGTCCGGCGTTACAGCGCCGCTAGCTGATACACAAAAACCCTGTAGGAGCGAGCTTGCTCGCGAAAAACGTCTGGATAACGCGTTCCTTCCGGTTGCACGCGTTATCGTTGTCGTCCATCGCGAGCAAGCTCGCTCCTACATTGGATTTGCGTTAACCCAACATCAGCGTTCCACGCGCTACCAAGGTCGCATTCCCGCCGATCTTCACTCGATCGCCTTCCAGTCGACAGAACAGCTCCCCACCCCGCGCCGAACGCTGAAAAGCCGTCAGGCTCGACTTGCCCAAATGCTTTGACCAGTACGGAATCAGAAGGCAATGGGTCGATCCGGTCACCGGGTCTTCATTGATGCCGATTGCCGGGGCGAAATAGCGGGAAACGAAATCGTGCTGCTCGCCCCGCGCGGTCACGATGGCGCCCAACCATGGCAGTTTCGCCAGGGCCACCATGTCCGGCTTGCAGTCGAGCACGGCTTGCTCGGACTCCAGCACCACGAACAGTTCATTCGAACCCAGTACCTCAACAGCCTTCACACCCAGTGCACGCTCGATTTCCGAGACCGCGCTCACCGGTGACGCAGTGATCGCCGGGAAGTCCAGCCACAGGCCTGCGCCCTCCCGCGTCACGCTCAACGGGCCGGACTTACAGGTGAAGTCCAGTCGCTCGACAGGCTCTTTATAGATCTCAAACAGCACATAGGCGCTAGCCAGCGTCGCGTGACCACACAATGGCACCTCGGTGGTCGGCGTAAACCAGCGGATGTGCCAGCCCTGCCCTTCGCGCACGACAAACGCCGTTTCGGCGAGGTTGTGCTCGGCGGCAATCTTTTGCATCAACTCATCGGCGAGCCAGGTATCGAGCCGATAGACCATCGCCGGGTTACCACTGAACGGCTGATTGCTGAACGCGTCGACCTGATGAAACTCAAGCTGCATAACCTTCTCCCTTGGTTTGTCCGCTGAGCATGCAGCGCCGGCCGAACGAGCGCCAGTGACAGAGCGGGCAGATTTTCACCATACAGCGCTCACACCCGACCGATATCGGCAAATTTCGCCTGGGTGTGCTCGGCCAGCACGGCCGGTGCCAGTTCGACTTCCAGTCCACGTCGACCCGCACTGACAAAAATACTGGCGAAGGACTGGGCTGAATTATCGATGAATGTGCGCAAGCGCTTTTTCTGCCCCAGCGGACTGATCCCGCCCAATAGATAGCCAGTAGAGCGTTGCGCTGCCGCCGGGTCGGCCATTTCGACCTTTTTCACGCCCGCGGCGTGGGCCAGCCCTTTCAAGTCCAGGCTGCCGACAACCGGCACCACGGCCACCAGCAACTCGCCCTTTTCGCTGGCCGCCAGCAAAGTCTTGAACACCTGCGCCGGATCGAGCCCGAGTTTTTCCGCCGCTTCCAACCCGTAGGAGGCGGCCTTCGGGTCATGTTCGTAACTGTGTACGCGATGTTCGGCCCGAACCTTTTTCAACAAATCCAATGCGGGGGTCATGACAGCTCCAGACTGGGCGGCAGAAGAAAAATACTGCGCCCGATTCTAGGACATTGATCGTTAAAAGGCTCTACGGCGGCGCATCCATAACGCCGTTGCCTGGCCATCCCATTGCGCAATGACTCATTCATTCATGCAACGAATAGTTTTTTTGTGACCGATGGTTCACTTTCGACCTTTGACATCAGCGTTTCTTGTCTATATTTTTTCGTTTCTGAAACTGTACGAAACGTCCTACCGCTGCACCCAGCAGTAAACCGCGACCAGGATGGGGATCCTGCCTCGGCGAAAACCGCGCTCCGACCATGATGGGAAAAGCGCCAGACAACAAAAAAATTGAGGTTTCAATGACAACTGCTTTACAACAACCGTCGCTCTCGAGCCAATGCATGGCCGAGTTTCTGGGTACAGCGCTGCTGATCTTTTTTGGTACAGGCTGTGTTGCCGCGCTCAAGGTCGCGGGTGCCAGTTTTGGCTTGTGGGAAATCAGCGTTATCTGGGGCGTCGGCGTCAGCATGGCGATCTACCTTACCGCCGGGGTTTCCGGGGCTCATCTGAACCCTGCCGTCAGTATTGCCCTGAGCATTTTCGCGGACTTCGAAAAGCGTAAATTGCCTTTCTACGTACTCGCCCAAGTGGCGGGTGCCTTCTGTGGAGCGCTGTTGGTCTACACGCTCTACAGCAATCTATTCTTCGAATTCGAACAAACGCACCACATGGTTCGCGGCACTCACGCCAGCCTTGAGTTGGCCTCCGTGTTCTCCACCTTCCCGAATCCTGTGCTGACCACCGCCCAGGCATTTCTGGTCGAGGTGATCATTACAGCCATCCTGATGGGCGTGATCATGTCCCTGACCGATGACAACAATGGCCTGCCAAAAGGCCCGTTGGCACCGCTGCTGATCGGCCTGCTGATTGCGGTGATCGGCAGTTCGATGGGACCGCTGACCGGTTTTGCCATGAACCCTGCGCGGGACTTCGGTCCTAAACTGATGACTTTCTTCGCTGGCTGGGGTGAAATTTCCTTCACCGGCGGACGCGATATTCCGTATTTCCTGATTCCTGTTTTTGCACCGATTGTCGGTGCCTGCCTCGGCGCCGCCGCCTATCGCGGGCTGATTGCCCGCCATCTGCACGGCGCTGTACCTGCTACAAAGGATGCAACAGCTGCCATTGACGGCAAACCCAGAACTTCTTGATACCGTTGGCGCGTGCCCCTGCCCTTTGATCACGCGCCAGACCTCACTCCCTTATTTCGTCCAAGGCAATCGACATGACCGACACACAGAATAAGAACTACATCATTGCCCTCGATCAGGGTACGACCAGCTCCCGCGCGATCATTTTCGACCGCGACGCGAACGTGGTCTGCACCGCCCAACGGGAGTTCGCTCAGCATTACCCGCAAGCCGGTTGGGTTGAGCACGATCCGATGGAGATCTTCGCCACCCAGAGCGCAGTGATGGTCGAGGCCCTTGCACAAGCCGGCCTGCACCATGACCAGGTAGCAGCCATCGGCATCACCAACCAGCGCGAAACCACCGTGGTCTGGGACAAGAACACCGGCCGCCCGATCTACAACGCAATCGTCTGGCAGTGCCGACGCAGCACCGAGATCTGCCAGCAACTGAAGCGCGATGGCCACGAGCAATACATCAGCGACACCACAGGCCTGGTCACCGACCCGTATTTCTCCGGCACCAAGCTCAAGTGGATCCTCGACAACGTCGAAGGCAGCCGCGAACGCGCGCGCAACGGTGAGCTGCTGTTCGGCACCGTCGACAGCTGGTTGATCTGGAAATTTACCGGCGGCAAGGTGCATGTCACCGACTACACCAACGCTTCGCGCACCATGCTCTTCAACATCCACACCCTGGAGTGGGACGCGAAGATGCTGGAAGTCCTCGACATCCCGCGTGAGATGCTCCCGCAAGTCAAATCGTCGTCCGAGATCTACGGCCACACCAAAAGCGGCATCGCCATCGGCGGCATTGCCGGTGACCAGCAAGCCGCTCTGTTCGGCCAGATGTGTGTCGAGCCAGGCCAGGCGAAAAACACCTACGGCACTGGCTGCTTCTTGCTGATGAACACTGGCGACAAAGCCGTGAAATCCCGACACGGCATGCTGACCACCATCGCCTGCGGCCCGCGTGGCGAGGTGGCCTATGCCCTGGAAGGTGCGGTGTTCAACGGCGGCTCCACCGTGCAATGGCTGCGTGACGAACTGAAGATCATCAACGACGCCCACGACACCGAATACTTCGCCAACAAGGTCAAGGACAGCAACGGCGTGTACCTGGTGCCGGCCTTCACCGGACTTGGCGCACCGTACTGGGACCCGTACGCCCGTGGTGCATTGTTCGGACTGACCCGCGGCGTACGCGTGGATCACATCATTCGGGCCGCGCTGGAATCGATTGCCTACCAGACCCGTGACGTGCTGGACGCCATGCAGCAAGACTCTGGGGAGCGTCTGAAAGCTCTGCGCGTGGACGGCGGTGCAGTGGCCAACAATTTCCTCATGCAGTTCCAGGCCGACATCCTCGGCACGCAGGTCGAGCGCCCGCAAATGCGCGAAACCACGGCGCTGGGTGCGGCTTACCTGGCAGGCCTGGCCTGTGGCTTCTGGGGCAGCCTGGAAGAGTTGCGTGGCAAGGCTGTGATCGAGCGCCAGTTCGAGCCGACGCTGGACGAAGCCGCGAAGGAAAAACTCTACGCAGGGTGGAAAAAAGCGGTCAGCCGTACTCGCAATTGGGCGGCTGAAGACGAGGCTGAATAAACCGGGATACGGGCTCGTATCTGTATGTAACTGGTCGGGAGCGGATTCCTGCGGCATCATGGGCAAATTTTGCACGGCAGCCCAAAGGACGCCCAATGAATCTGCCTCCCCGTCAGCAGCAAATCCTCGAACTGGTCCGCGAACGCGGCTATGTCAGTATCGAGGAAATGGCCACGTTGTTCGTTGTTACCCCGCAGACCATCCGCCGCGACATCAATCAGCTCGCAGAAGCCAATTTGTTGCGTCGCTACCACGGCGGCGCGGCTTACGACTCCAGCGTTGAAAACACCGCCTACGCCATGCGCGCCGATCAGATGCGCGACGAGAAACAGCGTATCGGCGAAGCCATTGCCGCGCAGATTCCCGACCATGCCTCGTTGTTCATCAACATCGGCACGACCACCGAATCCATTGCCCGGGCACTGCTCAACCACAGTCACCTGAAAATCATCACCAACAACCTGCATGTGGCTTCGATGCTCAGCGCCAAGGACGACTTCGACGTGCTGCTGACCGGTGGCAACGTACGGCGCGACGGCGGTGTGGTCGGTCAGGCCAGTGTCGATTTCATCAATCAGTTCAAGGTCGACTTCGCCCTGGTCGGCATCAGCGGCATCGATGAAGACGGCAGCCTGCTGGACTTCGACTATCAGGAAGTGCGGGTATCCCAGGCGATCATCGCCAATGCCCGGCAAGTGATCCTCGCGGCCGACTCCAGCAAATTCGGACGCAACGCCATGATTCGCCTGGGGCCGATCAGCCTCGTCGATTGCCTGGTCACCGATCAGCAGCCTTCCCCGGCGCTGGCGCAACTGCTGAACCAGCACAAGGTTCGGCTGGAGGTTGTTTAACACCGAAGATGGTTAAACAACCTGTAGGAGCCGGCTTGCCGGCGAAGGCGATTTCAGGAGCGCGTTCGCCGGCAAGCCGGCTCCTACAGCACTTACGCGACACTCCTCCCTTCTTTCAATGTTCGAATATTTTCCTTTGATGCCCCCTCGATGAGTATTTTCAATCGAAGCTGGCTGGCTGTGCGCGTCTTTATGGGCTAGTATTTTCGCAAATGAACATTAATGTTCGAATTCAAATACAGAACATCAAAGAACTCCGAGGCCGAGCCGATGCCCACTTCCACCTTGCCCACGCCCCCTCTCGCCGAGGTTTACGATATCGCCGTCATCGGTGGCGGGATCAATGGCGTGGGGATCGCAGCGGATGCCGCCGGTCGCGGTCTCTCGGTGTTCCTTTGCGAAAAGGATGACCTGGCCAGCCATACCTCGTCGGCCAGCAGCAAGCTGATTCACGGTGGCCTGCGCTACCTCGAGCATTACGAATTCCGCCTGGTGCGTGAAGCCTTGGCCGAACGTGAAGTACTGCTGGCCAAGGCTCCGCACATCGTCAAGCAAATGCGTTTCGTGTTGCCGCACCGCCCGCACCTGCGCCCGGCGTGGATGATTCGCGCCGGTCTGTTTCTCTATGACAACCTGGGCAAGCGCGAGCAACTGCAAGGTTCGAAAAGCCTGAAGTTCGGCCCTGACAACGCACTGAAAAGCGAGATCACCAAGGGCTTCGAATACTCCGATTGCTGGGTGGATGACGCGCGCCTGGTGGTGTTGAACGCCATGGCCGCCCGGGAAAACGGCGCCCACGTTCACACCCAGACCCGCTGCGTCAGCGCGCGTCGCACCAAGGGCCTGTGGCACCTGCACCTGGAGCGTGCCGATGGCAGTCTGTTTTCGATCCGCGCCAAGGCATTGGTCAATGCGGCCGGGCCATGGGTCGCCAAGTTCATTCGCGATGACTTGAAGATGGAATCGCCATACGGCATCCGCCTGATCCAGGGCAGCCATCTGATCGTGCCGAAACTATACGAAGGCGAACACGCGCACATCCTGCAGAACGAAGATCAGCGCATCGTGTTCACCATTCCGTACCTGAATCACTTCACCCTGATCGGCACCACCGACCGCGAGTACACCGGCGATCCGGCGAAAGTGGCAATTACCAATGGCGAAACCGATTACCTGCTGAACGTGGTCAATGCCCATTTCAAAAAGCAGATCAGCCGCGACGACATCCTGCACAGCTATTCCGGTGTGCGCCCGCTGTGCAACGACGAATCCGACAACCCGTCGGCCGTGACCCGCGATTACACCCTGGCGCTGTCTGGCACAGGCGAAGAGGCTCCGTTGCTGTCGGTGTTCGGCGGCAAGCTCACCACCTATCGCAAACTGGCCGAGTCGGCGCTGGCGCAACTGGCACCGTATTTCAAACACATCAAGCCAAGCTGGACCGCCAGCGCCACGCTGCCGGGCGGTGAAGACATGACCACCCCGCAAGCCTTGAGCTCGCGTATCCGCGACAAATTCGACTGGGTACCGAGCGAGATCGCTCGCCGCTGGGCCACCACCTACGGCAGCCGTACCTGGCGTATGCTCGAAGGCGTACAGGACCTCAGCGATATGGGCGAGCACATCGGCGGCGGTCTCTACACCCGCGAAGTCGACTATCTGTGCAACGAAGAATGGGCCACCAGCGCCCACGACATCCTCTGGCGTCGCAGCAAGCTCGGTTTGTTCACGACGGTGGCCGAGCAGGAAAAGCTCAAGGACTACCTGAACAAGGTCGAACTGAACCGCAGCAAGATCGAAGCGGCCTGATCGGTCACCGGCATAAACAAAAGCCCCTGAATCTCGCGATTCAGGGGCTTTTTCGTATCGATGGATTTCAGTCGCGCAAATCCGATTCATGAATCGGCTGCTCACGGTGAGTCGCCCGCTGATACTGCGCCGGCCACACGGCCTTGTGCCCGCCCAGATCGTCATCTGCATGCAACGCCCAGTAGGGATCGCGCAACAACTCACGGGCCAGGAAGATGATGTCCGCCTGACAGGTGCGCAGGATGTGCTCGGCCTGGGCCGGCTCGGTGATCATGCCAACCGTGCCGGTGGCCATGCCCGACTCCTTGCGTACACGCTCGGCGAAGCGGGTCTGGTAACCCGGCCCTGTGGGAATCTCCGCATTCACCGCCGTCCCGCCCGACGAGACGTCGATCAGGTCGACCCCCAGGGCTTTGAGGCGGCGTGCCAGTTCCACCGTTTCATCGGGGTTCCAGCCATCTTCCACCCAGTCGGTGGCCGAGACTCGGACAAACACCGGCAACTCTTCAGGCCACACCGCACGCACCGCTTCGGTGACCTGCAGCACCAGCCGAATACGATTTTCGAAGGAGCCGCCATATTGATCGCGACGCTGATTGCTCAACGGCGACAGGAACTGATGCAGCAGGTAACCATGGGCCGCGTGCACTTCGACCACCTTGAAACCGGCCGTCAGTGAGCGTTTTGCCGCATCGACAAAGGCCTGGATCACCTTCGCGATCTCGCCGTCATCCAGTTGTCTGGGTTGGGTGTGCTGTGGATCGAACGCGATCGGTGAAGGTCCGACCGGCACCCAGCCGCCCTCATCGGGCTTGACGCTGCCATGCTTGCCGAGCCACGGCCGGTAGGTGCTGGCCTTGCGCCCGGCATGGGCCAGCTGAATGCCGGCAACGGCGCCCTGGGCGTTGATGAAGCGGGTGATGCGTTGCAGGGGTTCGATCTGCTCGTCATTCCACAGACCGAGGTCCTGAGCGGTGATACGCCCGTCGGCGGTGACCGCCGTGGCTTCGGTAAACACCAGCCCGGCCCCGCCGACAGCGCGGCTTCCGAGGTGGACCAGGTGCCAGTCATTGGCCAGGCCATCGGCACTGGAGTACTGGCACATCGGCGATACCGCGATGCGGTTGGGCAGGGTCAATTGGCGAAGGGTAAAGGGTTCAAGCAGCAGACTCATGGGGCACCTCTCGAATCAGTGGGCAGGCTCCAGGTTCTGTTTGAATAGTCGACGAGTGACAGGAAAAAGGTACAGCACCCGCCCCCGCGGGCAAAAAATTCGACAAGACGTCACAAGGCCAAAATCAAGCAGTGCTTAGAGCCTAGTCGACATCGGAGATCAGTGGAGGGTTCAAGAAAAGATCGCAGCCTTCGGCAGCTCCTACAGGTGTACGTCATGCCTTTGCAGGAGCTGCCGAAGGCTGCGATCTTTTGATCTTTAACGCACTATCGCGGTTCGATGTGGGCAATCATCAGCTGGACCGTCTCGTTGCCACGAAACTCGTTGAGGTCGAGTTTGTAGGCCAGTTCCACCCACTTGATGGTCGGATTCGGCCAGATGTCGCGGTCGATCCCGAAGGCAATGCCGTCGAGTTTCACCGAGCCACATTCACTTTTGAGCACGACTTTAAGGTGCCGTTCGCCAACGACGCGCTGCTCGACCAACTGGAACACCCCATGAAACAAGGGTTCCGGGAAGTGTTGCCCCCAAGGGCCGGCATGCCGCAAGGCACGGGCCAGCTCCAGGTGGAACTCTTCCACCGCCAGGGTGCCGTCCGACAACAGGCGGCCAGTCAGGTCTTCTTCGCGCAGTTGCCGGCGCACTTCAGCGTCGAAGGCTTCGGCGAACAAGGGGAAGTTCGCTTCCGGCAGCGTCAGGCCGGCCGCCATCGCGTGGCCACCGTATTTGGTGATCAGATTCGGATGCTGCGCCGCCACCACGCTCAGGGCGTCGCGGATGTGAAAGCCCTGGACCGAACGCCCCGAGCCCTTGAGCAGGCCATCTCCGGCATCGGCAAAGGCGATGGTCGGGCGGAAATAGCGCTCTTTCATCCGTGACGCGAGGATACCGATGACGCCCTGATGCCACTCGGGATCGAACAGGCACAAGCCGAACGGCATCGACTCCACCGGCAGATCCTTGAGCTGCGCCAGCGCTTCACGCTGCATACCTTGCTCGATGGATTTGCGATCCTGGTTCATGCCGTCCAGTTGCGCCGCCATCTCACGGGCCAGACCGGCGTCTTCGGTCAGCAGGCATTCGATGCCCAGGCTCATGTCATCCAGGCGCCCCGCCGCGTTCAGCCGCGGGCCGACAATGAAGCCCAGGTCGGTGGAAGTGATACGTGCATGGTCACGCTTGGCCACCTCGAGGATCGCCTTGATCCCCGGCCGGGAACGTCCGGCACGAATGCGCTCCAGGCCCTGATGCACCAGAATCCGGTTGTTGGCATCCAGCGGCACCACGTCGGCCACACTGCCCAAGGCCACCAGATCGAGCAGTTCGCCGATATTCGGCTGCGGCTTGCTTGTGTACCAGCCCAGTTCGCGCAACCGCGCACGCAGGGCCATCAGCACATAGAAAATCACTCCGACCCCGGCCAGTGCCTTGCTCGGGAACTCGCAACCTGGCTGGTTCGGATTGACGATGGCGTCGGCTAACGGCAGCTCGTCACCGGGCAAGTGGTGATCGGTAACCAGCACCTTGAGCCCGGCCTTTTTCGCCGCGGCCACGCCTTCGACGCTGGAGATGCCGTTGTCGACGGTAATCAGTAAATGCGGCTGACGCTCAAGCGCCACCGCGACGATCTCCGGTGTCAGGCCGTAGCCGTAGTCGAAACGGTTTGGCACCAGATAATCGACATGCGCCGCGCCCAGCAAACGCAGGCCCAGCGTACCCACAGTGCTGGCCGTCGCGCCGTCGGCATCGAAGTCGCCGACGATAAGAATGCGCTGGCGCTGTTCGAGCGCCGTCACCAGCAGATCCACGGCGGCATCGATGCCCTTGAGCTGCTGGAACGGAATCAACCGCGCCAGGCTCTTGTCCAGTTCTGCCTCGGATTGCACACCCCGCGCCGCGTACAGGCGGGTCAGCAGCGGCGGAATATCACCGAGGAATGGCAGGGTGTCGGGCAGCAAGCGAGGTTCGATGCGCATGGGGTGAATGATGCTTCTCTTCGATACGTAGGATAAAACCGGGTGACGCGGTGCAATGGCGAATAATCAGCCGCGCTCACCGGCCAGCCACTGCAACTGGACTTCGTGCTGACCACGGTCGTCGGTGACGAAAATCGTTCCTTCGCTGATCATCACGTCCCACTTGATAACGCGCGGCATGTCTTTGGCCAGGGTTTCCAGGACTTCCTGCGGAACAGCCGCGATATGTACGTTTTTTAGATTTTTGATCGCCGGGATCACTTTGGTTTCCCAGACGCGCAGGCTGCCATAGGCCAGCAGGCTGGTGCGCTCGGTGCGGCGCGAGCACCAGGTCAGGCGCTCGGCATCGGGCTGGCCGACTTCGATCCAGTGCAGGACGCGGTCATCCAGACTTTTTTCCCACAAGGCCGGTTCATCCACTTCCGACAGACCACGGCCAAAAGACAGTTGCTCGTTGTACCAGAGGGCGTAGGCCAGCAGGCGCACGGTCATGCGCTCTTCGGTTTCCGAAGGGTGACGGGCGATGGTCTGCTTCACGCTCTCGTAGACGCTGCGGTCAAGGTCGGTGAGGTTCAGTTCAAACTTGTAGGTCGTGGACGGCTGGGCCATGAACGGGCTTCTTGATACGAGGAAAGGCGGCAAGTCTAACCGATGCGACGGGCAATCCACGAATTGAACACAATCAAGCTGGAGCGCCTGACAGTCGGCTATGTTAAAACGCTCTAATCGCTCATCCCTTGTCCTGCAGGATCCCGCATGCCGCTCACCGCCAAACCGCTTTCCGGTCTGAAAGTCATCGAATTGGGTACCTTGATTGCCGGCCCGTTTGCTTCGCGCATTTGCGCTGAATTCGGTGCCGATGTGATCAAGGTCGAGTCCCCGGACGGCGGTGATCCATTGCGCAAATGGCGCAAGTTGTATGAAGGCACTTCGTTGTGGTGGTTCGTCCAGGCCCGCAATAAAAAGTCCCTGACCCTCAATCTCAAGCACCCTGACGGTCAGGCGATCCTGAAACAGCTGCTGGGTGAAGCCGACATTCTGATCGAAAACTTTCGTCCCGGCGTCCTGGAGAAACTAGGCCTGGGCTGGGACGTCCTGCACACCTTGAACCCGAAACTGGTCATGGTGCGGCTGTCGGGTTTCGGCCAGACCGGCCCGATGAAAGATCAGCCCGGCTTTGGCGCAGTTGGTGAATCCATGGGGGGCCTGCGCTACATCACCGGCTTCGAAGACCGGCCACCGGTGCGCACCGGCATTTCCATCGGCGACTCGATTGCCGCGCTCTGGGGCGTGATCGGCGCACTGATGGCCCTGCGTCATCGCGAGGTCAACGGTGGCCAGGGGCAAGTGGTGGACGTGGCGCTGTACGAAGCCATCTTCGCGATGATGGAAAGCATGGTCCCGGAGTTCGATGTGTTCGGCTTCATTCGCGAACGCACGGGCAACATCATGCCGGGCATCACCCCGTCCTCGATCCACACCAGCGCCGATGGCAAGCACGTGCAGATCGGCGCCAATGGCGACGCGATTTTCAAACGCTTCATGCTGATCATTGACCGGGAAGACCTGGCCAACGATCCTCTGCTTGCCAGCAACGATGGCCGCGATGCCCGACGCGACGAGATTTATGGCGTCATCGATCGCTGGGTCAACTCGTTGCCGCTGGACACGGTGCTGGCGCGGCTCAATCAGGCCGAGGTGCCGGCCAGCCGGATCTTCAGCGCCGAAGACATGTTCAATGACCCTCAGTACCTGGCGCGGGAAATGTTCCTGCAGGCCAAGCTGCCGGACGGCAAAGACTTCAAGATGCCGGGCATTGTGCCGAAACTCTCAGAGACACCTGGGGAATGTGAATGGGTCGGGCCACAACTGGGTGAGCACAACGCACAGGTACTCCAGGAACTTGGCTATGACGCGACGCAGATCGCACAGTTGCGCAAAGACGGAGCCATCTGAACCGAGGCGCCTGCCTCGATGCTGCCCGTCGCGCGGCGGGCAGCTGCTGCGCATGCTGGCGATTTTGCTCTTGCTCCTTGAAACGGTCCCATCAGCTCTGGCGCAAACCAGGGAAACCCTGATCTGGCTCAAACGCGACCTGCCGCCGCTGACGATCTTCGACGGCCCGAAAAAAGGCCAGGGCGTTATCGATCAACTGCTTCCACTGTTGATTGCCGGCATGCCGCAGTACCAGCACATCGTGATGAGGGTCAATCGCGCGCGTGGATTGCAAATGCTCCACGAGCCGTCCCTCGTCTGCGACGCGGCGCTGAACTGGAGCAAGGAACGGGAAAAGTGGATCGCCTTTTCCATCCCGGTCTTCCGCGCCATGAGCAATGGCCTGGCCGTGCGGCGCGTCGACCAGAAAGTGCTGACACCCTTTATCAAGGACGGCGAAGTGGACCTGGCAGCGCTGCTCGCCAGCGGCAGCGAAAAACTGGGGATTATTGCCGAGCGCAATTATGGCGAATACCTCGACGAGTTGCTCAAGCAAGCGCCAGCCGACGCGCTGACCGCTCATTACGGTAATGACGCCTTGAGCAGCCTGCTACAGATGCAGCGCCTGGGACGCTTGCGCCTGCTGTTGGGTTATCGCCCGGAAATTCGTTACCAGGCCTCACTGCAAGGTATCGCCGAAGATGAATTGCAGTTCTATCCGATCCGTGGCACTGGCAAGTACCTGTCCGGTTACATCGGCTGCACCGACACGCCAAAGGGCCGGCAGGCCATTGTCGAGATCAACCAGGTGCTGCGCACCCTTCCCCGTGAACGCCTTGACGAGGCCTACGCCGCCTGGCTGGATCCGGAGAGTCGCAGCGATTACTTGAAAGACACCAAGGCGTTTTTCGACAATCTGGCGCAGCCATGACAAATCCCGGGCAAAAAGAAACCCCGGGAAGTGGGGAGACGACCCGGGGTTAAACTTGGCCTGCCTGGAGACCAGTAGCAGCAAGCTACAAGCACCGGAGCACAATGCTTGATCCTGCTGTTACAAAGTCTGACTGACCTGGGCGCGGGAAGGTTCCCACAAATATCCGTTCAATTGCGGCTGGCCAGAAGCTTGTCCTGCGCCGCATTACGCAATGCCGCGATGACACAAGGCTCAAGGCGCCCTTCAGCGATCAGCACGTCGCGATGCAAACCGTCGACCACATCCGTCAGCAGCCGTTTGTCATTCAACTGGACCTGATTGAACGCGCGCTCGACCACGGTCGCGCCGATAGCATTCTTCAAGGTTATCCGGCATTCGCCACGAATGCCTGATGGGGTCAACGTGACCTGATACGGGCTCAGCGCCTCACCGAGCAACAGACTGATACTTTCCATCCCGATCACCACTCAATAGTCCGAAACAACGTGCCTGGGGCATGCCTGAAAAAGATGACCGCTGGCCCGAGAAGAAAGTTCTGGATACTGACCGCAAGCGAACCTGCAGCCCAGTCAAGAGAGCATGCACGGCGAACATGACAGAGAAAAAACGTAACCATCACGTCTGTCGGGTACGTCGGGCGATGTCGGCCCAGCCCCCCAACAATCCTCGTAGCTGGCCATCTGCCGTGTAAAACGGCACCGTCCACTGGTAGATATCCCTGACGCCTTCCTTGAACATCAATTGACGCTCGAAAAAGCGCGTCCTGCGCGTACTCAACTGCGCCAGAAACTCGGCATGCAACAGTTCAGCGGTTTGTCTGGGCATGACATCGACCTCGATCAACTGCCGCCCCTGCATCCGGTCAAAACGTGTCGACAAGGCGTCCTCATAACTTTTGTTGCACATGATCAAGCGCCCTTGCAGATCACGGACAAACATCGGGTCAGGCATGGCATCCATCAGGGCATGCTGGAAGGCGAGCTGATCGCGCAGGCTCCTTTGGGCCTCGACCCGTTGCCTGACCACCACCGCCAACCGCCGATTCCAGAGCAGGGACAACAGCCCGAACAGGCTGAGCACAAACATGCCCCAGCAGACCCACTGGTCAATCCGCTGCCAGAGACCAGGCGGCTGTGGCACGGTAGCGCCGCCGAACCACTTCAGGCGAAGGTCGCGCAGCTCCTGCGCAGGAAACGCCTCAAGCGCCTTGTTGAGGATACTCAGCAACTGCGGCTGACCTTTGCGCAACGTCAGATAATCCGCATCCCATTTGCCCGGCACCACAGCCCCGATCTGCAGCCGACCCGACGGAAAATGCTGGGCGCCGATTTCGTTTTCGATGGTGACGTAGGCTTCGTCGCTTTCAACCCAGGCACGGGCTTCGGCGTAGGTTTTAACCGAACGCAATTCGATGGACGGATAATCACGACGGATCACCGCTTCCAGTGCATGCCGGGTCGGCAGCACCAGTACCCCCGTCGCCATATCCTCCAGCGACTGCACCGGCGGCGCCCCAGCCTGCCCGACAAAGACCCATCCGGCACCGCCGAACGCATGGCTGAAATCGAGAAATACCTTGCGTTCGTCATTCATCGCCAGGGTCGTACTCAAATCCGCCGCGCCGCTTTCCAGATGGGCCAGCATCTGATCGGTGGAAAAAGACTGTTCGTAAACGAACTGCAACCCCGTCATGTCACTGATGCGCTTGAGCAGATCACTGTTCAAGCCCGTCCATTGGCCATGTTCATCCTTGAACAGGTACAACGGATATTCCAGTGCCGTGACCACGACCCGTGGATGGCTGGCCATCCATTGCAACTCCTGGTCATTCAGCACGACCTTTGAGTGGGGGGCAGACATCCCGCGTTCCGGAATCGATGCAGGGTTCGCCCCTCCCCATTCGGCGATTCCCAGCATGCCGAATAAAAACAGCCAGCGTGCGACTGGCTTGAACACACTTGTAAACAGCATTCCCACGTCCTTGGTGATCCATTCGCCTGTCCCTTCGCGGCGATAACACGACAAGTGTGCATGCAGAAATGAAAAAGCCCGTCAGGAGACGGGCTTCAAAATGTTACAGCGCTGACCGGTTACAGCGGCTTGCCGCGGTTGCCATGCTGACTGACAAAGGCCTGCACGGCCTTCAAGTCATTTGGCAATACGGTGCAACGTTCGTCTCGTTCAAACAAATCAGAAAGATGTGCAGGCAGTTCGAGCGCTTTTCCTACACCGGCTTTTTCCACGGCGTCCGGGAATTTGACCGGGTGGGCGGTGCCCAGGATCACCATTGGAGTGTCCAGGCTGCGACGGCATTCCCGCGCAGCTTTCACGCCGATGGCAGTGTGCGGATCCAGCACTTCACCGGTCTGCTCGTAGACTTCAGCGATGGTTTCGCAGGTTTGCGCGTCATCCACGGCCAGCGAGTCGAACAACTTGCGAGCTTCGGTCCAACGCTCTTGCTCGACACTGAAACCGCCGCCCTGCTTGAACGAATCCATCAGCCCGGCGATGGCCGCGCCGTTGCGACCATGCAGGTCGAACAGCAGGCGTTCGAAGTTCGACGACACCATGATGTCCATGGACGGCGACAGCGTGGCGTGCAGGGTTTCCTTGACGTACTGGTTGCCGCTCATGAAGCGGTGCAGGATGTCGTTGCGGTTGGTGGCGACGATCAATTGGTTGATCGGCAGGCCCATGTTGCGCGCCAGGTAACCGGCGAAGATGTCGCCGAAGTTGCCGGTCGGCACCGAGAACGCCACCGAACGCGCCGGGCCGCCCAGCTGCAGGGCCGCGTGGAAGTAGTAAACGATCTGGGCCATGATCCGCGCCCAGTTGATCGAGTTCACGGCCACCAGGCGAGTGCCCTTGAGGAAACCCTGGTCGGCGAAGCTCGCCTTGACCATTTCCTGGCAGTCATCGAAGTTGCCTTCGATGGCGATGTTGTGGATGTTCTCACCAAAAATGGTGGTCATCTGCCGACGCTGCACTTCGGACACGCGGTTGTGCGGGTGCAGGATGAAGATGTCGACGTTTTCGCAGTGCTTGCAGCCTTCGATGGCGGCCGAGCCGGTGTCACCGGAGGTGGCACCGACGATCACCACGCGCTCGCCGCGCTTTTCCAGCACGTAGTCGAGCAGGCGACCGAGCAATTGCAGGGCGAAGTCCTTGAACGCCAGGGTCGGGCCGTGGAACAGCTCCAGCACCCATTCGTTGCCGTTCAGCTGACGCAGCGGCGCAACGGCGCTGTGGGCGAATACGCCGTAGGTTTCTTCAAGAATTTTTTTGAAATCGGCGTCCGGGATGCTGCCGGTGACGAACGGGCGCATGACCCGAAAAGCCAGTTCGTGATACGGCAGGCCGGCCCAGGAAGCGATTTCTTCCTGGGTGAAACGTGGCAGGTTTTCCGGGACGTACAGACCGCCGTCGGTGGCAAGACCTGCCAGCAGGACGTCTTCGAAATTCAGGGCCGGTGCCTGGCCGCGGGTACTGATGTAACGCATGACTGACTCCAATGGACAGTGTTCGTAGTGCCGGGCCCGCAAGCGAGCCCGGTCAACGATATCGGCTTAGTTCAGGTGCTCGACACGGATCCGTACAACCGGACCGACCACACCCGCCAAGGCTTCCAAAGCAGCGATGGCGTCGTTGATGTGCTGTTCCAGCACGCGGTGGGTCAGCAGGATCATCGGCACCAGGCCGTCGTGCTCCTCGGCTTCCTTCTGCATGATCGACTCGATGTTGATGCCGCGCTCCGAGAGGATGCTCGCGACCTGAGCCAATACGCCCGGATGGTCCTTGGCCTGAATACGCAGGTAGTAGGCGCTTTCACAGGCTTCGATTGGCAGGATCGGATGAGCCGACAGCGAATCCGGCTGGAACGCCAGGTGCGGCACGCGGTTTTCCGGGTCGGAAGTCATGGCGCGGACCACGTCCACCAGGTCGGCGATCACCGACGAAGCGGTCGGTTCCATGCCGGCGCCAGCGCCGTAGAACAGGGTCGAACCGGCAGCATCGCCGTTGACCATCACCGCGTTCATCACGCCGTTGACGTTGGCGATCAGGCGATCGGCCGGGATCAGCGTCGGGTGCACGCGCAGTTCGATACCCGCCGCGGTGCTGCGCGCCACGCCCAGGTGCTTGATACGGTAGCCCAGCGCTTCGGCGTAGTTGACGTCGGCGGTGGTCAGTTTGGTGATGCCTTCGGTGTAGGCCTTGTCGAATTGCAGCGGGATACCGAACGCGATGGACGCCAGGATCGTCAGCTTGTGAGCGGCGTCGATACCCTCGACGTCGAAGGTCGGATCGGCTTCGGCGTAACCCAGTGCCTGGGCTTCGGCCAATACGTCTTCGAAGGTGCGACCCTTCTCGCGCATTTCCGTCAGGATGAAGTTGCCGGTGCCGTTGATGATACCGGCCACCCAGTTGATGCGGTTGGCCGACAGGCCTTCGCGGATCGCCTTGATCACTGGAATACCACCGGCTACCGCCGCTTCGAACGCAACGATCACGCCCTTCTCGCGGGCCTTGGCGAAAATTTCATTACCGTGAACGGCGATAAGTGCCTTGTTCGCGGTGACCACATGCTTGCCATTCTCGATGGCCTTGAGTACCAGCTCGCGGGCAACGGTGTAGCCGCCCATCAGCTCTATAACGATGTCGATCTCAGGGTTCGTGGCCACTTCGAAGACATCGTTGGTAATCGCAATACCGGTCGTTTGGAACTGAGGCTTTGGCGTGCGCATGGCAATTTGTGCCACTTCGATCCCACGCCCGGCACGACGAGCAATTTCCTCGGCGTTGCGCTGAAGTACGTTGAAGGTACCGCCACCGACGGTTCCTAACCCACAGATGCCTACTTTGACCGGTTTCACTGTGAACTCCCCATAAAACGGCCGACTCGAGGCCGGCCGTGAAAACAACCGCAGACTCGCGGCTCTCTATTGATGGCCCGGCGAATGTCGCTACCGGACCATGATCGTCAAGGCTTGCCGTGACGATACGAATTTACTTCGCGCCCAGCGCCAGTTTGGCGACTTGTGGCGCAGGCTGGTAGCCCGGAATGACCTGACCGTCGGCCAAAACGATGGCCGGTGTACCGTTCACGCCGATCGACTGGCCGAGTGCGAACTGTTTGGAAACCGGGTTATCGCACTTGGCGGCCTTGATTTCCTTGCCGTCGACCATTTTATCCATGGCCGCCTTCTTGTCCTTCGAGCACCACACCGCTTGCAGCTGTTCGTCACCCGGCGAGCCCAGGCCCTGGCGCGGGAACGCGACGTAACGCACTTCGATGCCGCGCTTGTTCAGCTCAGGCACTTCGGCATGCAGTTTGTGGCAGTACGGGCAGGTGGTGTCGGTGAATACGGTGATGTGCGACTTGGTTTCGCCAATGGCCGGGTAGACAACGGTTTCGGCAACCGGGATGTCGTTGATCAGCTTGGAGATCCCCTGGCGCTCGGTTTTCTCGGTCAGGTTGACCGGCTTGCCGTCCTTGAGATCGAACAGGTAGCCCTGAACTACGTACTGGCCGTCGGCACTGGCATACAGCACGCGGCTGCCTTTGAGCTTGACTTCGTACAGGCCTGGCAACGGGCTGGCGGTGATGCTTTCCACTGGCACTTCGAGCTGGAGGTTTTCCAGGCTTTTACGAATGGCTTTGTCGGCCGCGTCATCGGCGACGGCAAAGGTGCTGACCAACGCAATGGCTGCGGCGGCGAAAATCTGGGTCAGACGCATGAGAACTCCTGAAGGCGAACATATGGGACGATCAGAACGCCCGTGCCGAAACACCGGGTCATAACCGCCCATCGTGCAAACCGGCTCAGCCTATCACATAAGGCCCGCATGGCCGAATGCGCCTGTCGCAAGAGATTTTGAGAGCACCGAAGAACCTGTAGGAGTGAGCCTGCTCGCGATAGCGGTAGTCCTGACAACACAGCGGTGACTGACAGACCGCCATCGCGAGCAGGCTCACTCCTACAGGGATTTTGTTCAGCCTCTGGGGTGGTGTTTGGCGTGCAGGTCCTGCAATCGCGCTCGGGCAACATGGGTGTAGATCTGTGTCGTCGACAAATCGCTGTGCCCCAGCAGCATCTGCACCACCCGCAGGTCTGCGCCGTGGTTGAGCAGGTGTGTGGCGAAGGCATGGCGCAAGGTGTGTGGTGACAGTGACTTGCCTATCCCGGCCACCCTGGCTTGATGCTTGATCCGGTGCCAGAAGGTCTGGCGGGTCATCTGCTCGCCACGCTGACTGGGAAACAACACATCGCTGGGACGCCCGCCAAGCAGTTCGCCGCGAGCATCACGCATGTAGCGCTCGACCCAGACAATCGCCTCCTCGCCCATTGGCACCAATCGCTCCTTGCTGCCCTTGCCCATCACTCGCAACACGCCCTGGCGCAAATTGACCTGTTCCAGGGTGAGGCTGATCAGCTCGGTCACCCGCAAGCCACAGGCGTACAGCACTTCAAGCATGGCCCGGTCGCGCTGACCGATTGCCTCACTCAAGTCCGGTGCCGCCAGTAGCGCCTCGACGTCGGCCTCCGACAAGGATTTCGGCAGTGGCCTGCCGAGCTGCGGCATATCAATCCGTAACGTTGGATCGACGGCGATCATCTTTTCCCGTAGCAAATAGCGATAGAAGCCACGTACACCGGAGAGAAATCGAGCAGTGGAACGAGGCTTGTAGTTTTGCTCCAGGCGCCAGGCCAGGTGGTCGAGAATCAACTCTCGCCCGGCATTGACCAGCTCCAGTCCATTGTCCTGTAACCAGCCGTTGAACAACGCCAGGTCACTACGATAGGCGTCTCGAGTGTTATCGGAGAGACCTTTCTCCAGCCAAAGAGCGTCGAGAAACTGGTCAATCAGGGGATGATCAATGGCAGGCATAAAGGCTCAGGCAAAACCGGCAATACGGCCAGGGAAGATAAATCGCAGACAACAAAAAAGCAGCCCGCAGGCTGCTTTTTTTTGCATCGGAAGCTGGACTTAAGCCAGTTTTTCCTTGATGCGAGCTGCTTTACCCGACAGGTCGCGCAGGTAGTACAGCTTGGCTTTACGTACGTCACCGCGACGCTTGACAGCCATGCTGTCGATTTGCGGGGAGTAGGTCTGGAAAGTACGCTCTACGCCAACACCGTTGGAGATTTTACGAACGGTGAATGCACTGTTTACGCCGCGGTTACGCTTGGCGATAACAACACCTTCGAACGCTTGCAGACGCGAACGGTCGCCTTCCTTCACTTTCACCTGAACGACAATGGTGTCGCCCGGGGCAAAGGTAGGGATCTCTTTGGTCATCTGCTCTGCTTCGAGTGCAAGGATGATTTTGTTAGTCATGCTGTGCTCCTAAGGTAAATCGTCGGATCTACCATCGATACGTTGTTAACTATCGTCCCGCTCGCGGATGTATTCCTCGAGCAGCTTCTTCTCTTCTCCAGAAAGCGAGCGGCTTTCCAGAAGATCGGCGCGTCGTTCAAAGGTCCGACCAAGGGACTGCTGTAAACGCCAACGCCGGATGTGCGCGTGATTGCCACTTAGCAATACGTCGGGAACACGCTGATCCGCATACACCTCCGGTCGGGTGTAGTGCGGGCAATCCAGCAAACCATCCGTAAAGGAATCTTCCTCGGCGGAGTCCGCATGCCCTAAAGCTCCAGGCAGCAGTCGTGTAACCGCATCGATCAGGACCATCGCCGGCAGCTCGCCGCCAGACAGTACATAGTCGCCAATCGACCACTCTTCATCGACATGAGCATCAATAAAACGCTCGTCAATGCCTTCATAGCGGCCGGCAATCAGGATCAATGCATCCAGATTCGCCAACTCGCGTACCGCCGACTGAGTCAGTTGACGGCCTTGGGGGGACAGGTAAATCACCTTCGCCGCCTCCCCGGCTGCTGCCTTGGCCTGAACCAGAGCATCTTCCAGGGGCTTGATCTTCATCACCATGCCCGGACCACCGCCAAACGGGCGATCGTCCACAGTGTGATGTCGATCCGTCGTGTAGTCTCGCGGATTCCAACAGGTGAGCTGCAAGAGCCCCTGTTTCACCGCCCGACTGGTGATGCCGTACTCGCTGATGGCGGAAAACATCTCGGGAAACAGACTGATCACTTCTACGCGCAAGTTAGCCACGTTAGAAATCCGCGTCCCAATCCACCTTCATCTCGCCCGCGGCCAGATCGACGGCCAACACGCATTGCTCCGTATAGGGCAACAGGCGTTCGCGATCATCCAGGCTGCCAGCGCAAGGCTTGACCACCATGACATCGTTCGAGCCGGTCTCCAGCAGGTGATCGATTTTCCCGAACAGTTGTCCGAGAGTGTCGATGACCTTGAGACCTTCCAGCTGGTACCAGTAGTACTCGCCGTCGATGAGTTCAGGGAACAGGTTGCGCGGCACGCAGATCTCATAACCGGCTAGAAGACGAGCTTCTTCGCGATCATCGAGACCCTTGAGCTTTGCGACCAGGAACTTGTCGTTCCCGCGTCCGCTGACCAGCTCTACCTGCTTTACATTGCCGTCACGCTTGAGCGTCCAGGTTTTGTAGTCCAGCAGGTTTTTAATCGGATCAGTAAAGGAGTACACCTTCACTTCGCCGCGAACGCCGTGAACAGAATAAATCTTGCCGATAACGATCAAATCATCAGCAATGGCTGGCGTCGCGTTCATATTGCTCAGGCCGCAGCCTTAGCAGTTTCCTTCAACAACTGAGCAACGCGCTCAGAAGGTTGTGCACCAACGCTCAGCCAGTAGGCTACGCGCTCTTGGTTCACGGACAGACGAACTTCCTGACCACGAGCAACAGGGTTGAAGTAGCCAACCTGTTCCTTGTGCGAACCGTCGCGCGGGTTGCGGCTGTCGGTTACGGTCAAGTGGTAAAACGGGCGCTTTTTGGAGCCGCCAAGGGCAAGACGGATTGTTAGCATGTGAACATCGTTCCTGTAGTCGGTGCTGCAAATCTAAAGGCACAGCGGGCATGGGTGCCCGAAAGGCCGCATATTCTAAGGAATATCCGGACTTTTGCAAATGACTTTTTCCGGCGGTCTATCGGCCGCCATGCAGATTTGCTATAGAGCCGTCGTTGAAAACGGCCGGTCAGCTCCCGCCAAGTGCGGGTTTGCTGTGTATCCCACGTCCGTGTGGGGCAGCGCCGACCTGATGGCCGGCGCGGATTCTTTACATTTTAGGCATGCCGCCGCCGGGCAACATTCCGCCCATGCCGCGCATCATCTTGGCCATTCCGCCTTTCGCGGAGAACTTCTTCATCATCTTCTGCATCTGCTTGTGCTGCTTGATCAAGCGGCCGATGTCCTGCACCTGAGTGCCAGAACCCATGGCGATCCGACGCTTGCGCGAACCGCTGATCATCTCAGGGTCGCGGCGCTCGGCCGGGGTCATGGAGTTGATGATGGCTTCCATCTGCTTGAATTGCTTTTCTGCCGCGCCCTGGGCGTTGCCCATTTGCGCCAGGTTCACGCCGCCCATGTTCGGCAGCTTGTCCATCAGGCCACCGAGGCCGCCCATGTTCTTCATTTGTTGCAGCTGATCGCGAAAGTCTTCGAGATCGAAGCCCTTACCCTTCTTCAACTTTTTAGCAAGCTTGTCGGCTTTGTCCTTGTCGAGCGTCGCTTCCGCCTGCTCGATCAGGCTGAGCACGTCACCCATGCCGAGGATGCGCGAGGCGATACGCTCAGGATGGAACGGATCGAGCGCTTCGCTCTTCTCGCCCATACCGATGAACTTGATCGGCTTGCCGGTGATCGCACGCACCGACAGAGCGGCACCGCCACGGGCGTCGCCGTCGACCTTGGTCAGGATCACACCGGTCAGCGGCAATGCATCGCCGAAGGCCTTGGCCGTGTTGGCGGCATCCTGGCCGGTCATGGCGTCGACCACGAACAGGGTTTCGACCGGGTTGATCGCGGCGTGCAGGGCCTTGATCTCGCCCATCATCTCTTCATCGATGTGCAGACGACCAGCGGTATCGACGATGACCACGTCGATGAATTTGAGTTTCGCTTCCTTAATAGCCGCTTGCGCGATCTCGACCGGCTTCTGGCTCAGGTCGGACGGGAAGAAGGTAACGCCGACTTCACCGGCGAGCATTTCCAGCTGCTTGATCGCCGCGGGACGGTAAACGTCGGCGGACACCACCATGACCGACTTCTTCTTGCGCTCTTTGAGGAAGCGCGCGAGCTTGCCGGCAGTGGTGGTTTTACCAGCGCCCTGCAAACCGGCCATCAGGATGACCGCTGGCGGCACGGCGCTCAGGTTCAAATCTTCGTTGGCCGCGCCCATCAGGCTTTCAAGTTCGGCCTGGACGATCTTCACGAAGGCCTGGCCCGGCGTCAGGCTGCGCGACACCTCGGTACCGACGGCACGCTCCTTGACCGAATTGACGAAGTCCTTGACCACCGGCAGGGCGACGTCGGCTTCGAGCAACGCCATGCGCACTTCACGCAGGGTGTCTTTGATGTTGTCTTCAGTCAGCTTGGCCTTGCCGGTGACATGGCGCAGCGTCTGCGAGAGACGGTCGGTTAAGTTTTCAAACATTGCGCGATCCTTTCAGGCCCTGTGTAGACCGGGATAATGGCGGCCCGGACCGGACTAAACGTGTGCTCGGCGAGCCTGCGGCGTGGGCAGGTCGCGGATTATAGCGAAGACTGTGGCCGGCGGACACCTCGCTGTCGGGTTGCGCGGTCTTTCGTGCGGCGGGGGTTCTATGCCAAACTCAGCGACTTTCGGGCTTGCCTAACAGGATTTATGCTCCCCTTGTCACCCAGCTTGCTAACTACCCTCGCCGCCGCCTGCTTGTATGCCGCTGCGACCATTTACCAGGGCACTCGCCTGGCTTCCGGCGCCAAGGCCAACAAACGCCTGCTGGTCATGCTCGGCGTGCTCGCCGTATTGGCCCATAGCGCCAGCCTGCTCACCCACCTGCTGACCCCGGGCGGCCTGGCCCTGGACTTCTTCAGCGCCGCCAGCCTGATTGCCGTGGCGGTCATCGCACTGACCCTGCTGGCCTGCTCGCGGATTCCGGTAGAGAACCTGCTGATCCTGCTGTTCCCGCTTGGGGCCTTGACCGTGTCACTGGCGCATTTCGCGCCGGCCGGTACGGTGCAGGTCATCGATGAAGAGCCTGGCATCCTCGCCCACATCCTGCTTTCGATTCTGGCCTACGGCATGTTCACCATCGCGGTGTTCCAGTCCTTGCTGCTGCTGGTTCAAGACCACCAGCTCAAGCACAAGCATCCCTCCGGGCTGATCAAGAACTTCCCGCCACTGCAAACCATGGAAAGCCTGCTGTTCGGTTTCCTCTGGGCCGGCTGGACGCTGTTGTCGCTGTCGCTGATTTCCGGCTGGCTGTTCGTCGAGAACCTGTTCGCCCAGCATCTGGTGCACAAAACCCTGCTGGCCTGCCTGGCCTGGGTCGTCTTCAGCGTGCTGCTGTGGGGACGCAATCGCCTCGGCTGGCGCGGGCACAAAGCGATTCGCTGGACCCTGGCCGGTTTTTGCCTGCTGATGCTGGCGTATTTCGGCAGCAAGCTGGTTCGTGAATACATCCTGCATATCTGACGGGCGGCATTAATGGACGACTTGCCCATAGGGCCGATGCTCGCGGTAGTGACCCTGCTGATTTTATGGTCGGGGCTGTTTACCGCCATCGAAGCGGCGCACCAGCATTTGCTGGCCCAGCGCACCGCAACGCGTTCCAGCGACAAACCGGTGGCGAAACTCAGCTTCCCCCTGGCCAGCCTGATTTTTTGCAACACCCTGTGCCGTGCACTGGTGGTAGTCATCAGCACCTTGCTGGCCATTTTCACCTGGGCCGAGAACGGCCCGTGGGTCGCCTGCCTCGGGACGGGTGCCATGTTGCTGGTGTTTTCCGACTACTTGCCACGCGCCCTCGCCACCCGCTATCCGGATGCGATCCTGGCCCAGGGCAACAATCTGCTGCGGGTGCCGCTGAAAATCATCTATCCCGCGGCATGGCTGCTCAATAGCATCAGTCAGTTGCTGACGCGACCATTCGCCCGTAAAACCAAAGTGGTGCAACAAAGTGAGGACGAAGCGCTGACGGAGCGGCATGCGCCCTCCGAAACCGTAAGCCGCCCTCACCCGCTGCCAGGCATCCACGCGCTGGACAACATCACCGTCAATGACATCCTGGTACCGCGCAGCGACGTGGACGGCATCAATCTCGATGACTCCATCGAAGAAATCATCGAACAATTGCGCCACAACAAGCGCACGCGCCTGCCGGTGTTCCACAGTGATATCAACCAGGTCGAAGCCGTCCTCAACACCCGACACATCCTCCACTTGCTGCCCGATGCGATCCTGACCAGGGAAGCGTTGCTGGCGGCCAGCCATGAGCCGTACTTCGTGCCGGAAAGTACCCCGTTGCAGTTGCAGCTGCTCAACTTCCACAAGCAGCAGCGGCGCCTGGGCATGGTGGTCGACGAATACGGCGAAGTGCTGGGCATCGTCACCCTGGAAGACATTCTCGAAGAAATCGTCGGTGAGTTCGAAAGCCAACACAGCGTGGACAATCCGCACATTCATCCGCAAGCCGACGGACGCCTGGTGATCGACGGTGCCGCCTCCATTCGCGAGCTGAACAAGAGCCTCGGCTGGCACCTGCCCAGCGATGGCCCGAAAACCCTGAACGGCTTGGTCACCGAGGCCCTGGAAACCATTCCCGAAAGCGCGGTGTGCCTGAAGATCGGCCGCTACCGCCTGGAAATTCTCGAGACCGAGGACAACCGTGTCACGCGGGTGCTGATCTGGCAGACAAGTGCGATGCCTGTTGTTATCTAAAACTCGCCACAATGTCCTCGCAAGCCCTCTTGTTCGATCGTTAGCCACCTTCCTATAATCGAACCGCTTACCCAAGCCTCGCCGGCCCCGTGCTTATCCCGCACTTCACAACTTCCGGCCTGTCCACCCGCAAAGTCCGCAACAAACCGACGACTGTTCCTACCTTGAACAGCGACCGTGCCTCCACCCACATCCCTGGGTTCTCGACCATAATAATTCGCTCCACTGGGGCACATGACTGTCAGGGATAACCGCATGACGACCAGCACAACTTACAGCGACTCCACACCTGCACAACCGACGAACTCCGCCACCCGCGTGGCTACCGCGAGTTTCATCGGCACAGCCATCGAGTTCTACGACTTCTACGTCTATGCCACCGCCGCCGCGCTGGTGATCGGTCCGGTGTTCTTTCCGCAGACATCCGGCACCGCCCAGATGCTTTCGGCGTTTCTCACGTTCGGCATCGCCTTCCTTGCGCGCCCCTTGGGTTCGGCCCTTTTCGGTCACTTCGGCGACCGTATCGGCCGCAAGAGTACCCTGGTCGCCTCGCTGCTGCTGATGGGCGTGTGCACCACCCTGATCGGCGTTCTGCCAGGTTACGACAGCATTGGCGCCTGGGCACCGGTCCTGCTGTGTGTCCTGCGCTTCGGCCAGGGCTTGGGGCTGGGCGGCGAATGGGGTGGTGCGGCGTTGTTGGCCACGGAGAACGCACCCAAAGGCAAGCGCGCGTGGTTCGGCATGTTCCCGCAACTGGGTCCATCCATCGGCTTTCTGGCGGCCAACGGCCTGTTCCTGACCCTGGCCGTGGTGCTGGATGATGAACAGTTCCGCTCATGGGGCTGGCGTATTCCGTTCCTGCTCAGCGCCGCACTGGTGATGGTCGGCCTGTACGTGCGCCTCAAGCTGCATGAGACCCCCGTGTTCGCCAATGCCATGGCACGCCAGGAACGGGTGAAGATCCCCCTGTTCGAGCTGTTCGGCCAATACTGGGCGCCCGTATTGCTGGGCGCTGGCGCGATGGTCGTGTGCTACGCGCTGTTTTACATCTCCACCGTGTTTTCCCTGAGTTACGGTGTGGCAACGCTCGGCTACAGCCGCGAAACCTTCCTCGGCCTGCTGTGCTTCGCGGTGCTGTTCATGGCTGCCGCCACCCCGCTGTCGGCCTGGGCCAGCGACCGTTACGGGCGCAAACCGGTACTGATCATCGGTGGTGTGCTGGCGATCCTGTCAGGGTTCCTCATGGAACCGCTGCTGACCCAAGGTTCGACCTGGGGCGTGGCGCTGTTCCTGTGCATCGAGCTGTTTCTGATGGGCGTGACGTTTGCGCCGATGGGTGCGCTGTTGCCGGAGCTGTTCCCCACTCACGTGCGCTACACCGGCGCTTCGGCGGCCTACAACCTGGGCGGTATCGTCGGTGCGTCCGCAGCGCCGTTCTTCGCTCAGAAACTGGTGGCGATGGGCGGGTTGAGTTACGTCGGCGGTTATGTGTCCGGGGCGGCGGTGCTGAGTTTGATTGCGGTGCTGTGCCTGAAGGAAACGCGGCATAACGATTTGAATCAGGTCGCCTGACAGACCGCCATCGCGAGCAGGCTCGCTCCCACAGGTTGAGTGTCGTTCACAAAATGCTGGTACGACACATATCCCTGTGGGAGCGGGCTTGCCCGCGATGGCGCCCTCACTGACAAAACACCCCCCGAAAAACCACAACTTTCCCCCACCCATTGTCACCTCGCTCTACGCGCATCGGCTCATCCCCGCTATACTTCCCGGCTTTTCCTGAATAAATGCCAATAGGGTCCCGCCGCGCATGGATAAGACCTACCAGCCGCACGCCATTGAAACTTCCTGGTACAACACCTGGGAGTCAGAGAATTACTTCGCCCCGCAAGGCGCGGGCGAGTCCTACACCATCATGATCCCGCCGCCGAACGTCACCGGCAGCCTGCACATGGGTCACGGCTTCAACAACGCGATCATGGACGCCCTGATCCGTTTCCGCCGCATGCAGGGTCGCAACACCCTGTGGCAGCCGGGCACCGACCACGCCGGTATCGCCACGCAGATGCTGGTAGAGCGTCAGCTCGAAGCCAAGGGCCAGAGCCGCCATGACTTGGGCCGCGAGAAATTCCTCGAGAAAGTCTGGGAGTGGAAAGATGAGTCCGGTGGCAACATCAGCCGTCAGATCCGTCGCCTCGGCTCGTCGGTTGACTGGAGCCGCGAGCGCTTCACCATGGACGACGGACTCTCGGAAGCCGTTAAAGAAGCTTTCGTACGCCTGCACGAAGACGGCCTGATCTACCGCGGCAAGCGCCTGGTCAACTGGGACACCAAGCTGCACACGGCGATTTCCGACCTCGAAGTGGAGAACCACGACGAGAAAGGTTTCCTGTGGAACCTGAAATACCCGCTGGCCGACGGCGCCAAGACCGCTGAAGGCAACGATTTCCTGATCGTCGCGACCACTCGCCCGGAAACCATGCTCGGCGACTCCGCCGTGGCCGTTAACCCGAACGATGAACGCTACAAAGCCCTGATCGGCAAATTTGTCGAGCTGCCACTGGTTGGCCGCCGTATCCCGATCATCGCCGACGATTACTGCGACCCTGAATTCGGCACCGGCTGCGTGAAAATCACCCCGGCCCACGACTTCAACGACTACGAAGTCGGCAAGCGTCACAACCTGCCGCTGCTGAACATCTTCGACAAGAACGCAGCGGTCCTGCCGGCCTGCCAAGTGTTCAACCTTGACGGCACGCTGAACGAAACCATCGACGGCAAGATCCCGGCCGAATATGCCGGTCTCGACCGCTTCGAAGCGCGCAAGCAGATCGTCGCCGCGTTTGACGCTGCCGGTCTGCTGGTCAGCGTTGACGATCACGCCCTGAAAGTGCCGAAAGGCGACCGCTCCGGCACCGTCATCGAGCCATGGCTGACCGACCAGTGGTACGTGTCCACCAAGCCTTTGGCCGAACCTGCGATTGCCGCCGTTGAAGACGGCCGTATCCAATTCGTGCCGAAACAGTACGAAAACATGTACTTCTCGTGGATGCGCGACATCCAGGACTGGTGCATCAGCCGCCAGCTATGGTGGGGCCACCGGATTCCGGCCTGGTACGACGAGTCGGGCAAGGTCTACGTCGGTCGCGACGAAGCCGAAGTTCGGGCCAAGCACAACATCGGCCCGGACGTTGCTCTGCAGCAGGACAATGACGTTCTCGACACCTGGTTCAGCTCGGGCCTATGGACGTTCTCCACCCTCGGCTGGCCGGAAAAAACCGAATTCCTGAAGAAATTCCACTCCACCGACGTCCTGGTGACCGGCTTCGACATCATTTTCTTCTGGGTTGCCCGGATGATCATGCTCACCATGCATTTGGTGAAAAACGAAGACGGCACGCCGCAGGTACCGTTCAAGACGGTGTACGTTCACGGCCTGGTGCGTGACGGCCAAGGCCAGAAAATGTCCAAGTCAAAGGGCAACGTCCTTGACCCGCTGGACATCATCGACGGCATCGAGCTGGAAGAACTGGTGCAGAAACGCACCTCCGGCATGATGCAGCCGAAACTGGCGAAGAAGATCGAGAAGCAGACCCGCGACGAGTTCGCCGAAGGCATCGCCAGCTACGGCACCGACGCCCTGCGCTTCACCTTCTGCTCGCTGGCGTCCACCGGTCGTGACATCAAGTTCGACATGGGTCGCGTCGAAGGCTATCGCAACTTCTGCAACAAGATCTGGAACGCGGCGCGCTACGTGCTGGACAAGGGCGAAGACTGCGGCCAGAACGGCGAAGCCTTTGAGCTGTCCCTGGCTGACCGCTGGATCATTTCGCAGCTGCAACGCACCGAAGCCGAAGTGACCCGCCAGCTTGACCAGTTCCGTTTCGACCTGGCCGCGCAAGCCTTGTACGAGTTCATCTGGAACCAGTATTGCGACTGGTACCTGGAACTGTCCAAACCTGTACTGTGGGACGAAAACGCACCGGTCGAACGCCAGCGCGGCACCCGTCGCACCCTGGTTCGCGTACTGGAAGTCGCCCTGCGCCTGGCGCACCCGTTCATGCCGTTCATCACCGAAGAAATCTGGCAGCGCATCGCGCCGCTGGCGGGCATCGATGGCAAGACGATCATGCTGCAACCTTGGCCGGTGGCCAACGAAACACGCATCGATCAGGCCGCCGAAGATGACATCGAATGGCTCAAGGGCCTGATGCTCGGCACTCGCAACATCCGTGGCGAAATGAACATCGGCCCGGGCAAACCGCTGCCGCTGTTCCTGAAGAACGTCAGCGCCGAGGATCAGCGTCGCCTGACCGAGAACGAAGCCCTGCTGAAGAAGCTGGCCCGCCTCGAATCGATCACCGTGCTGGCTGCTGGCGAAGAAGCACCGCTGTCCGCTACCGCTCTGGTCGGCGAGATGGAAGTGCTGGTGCCAATGGCCGGCTTGATCGACAAAGGTGCGGAACTGGCGCGTCTGGACAAGGAAATCCAGCGTCTGCAAGGTGAAGTGCAACGTGTCGGCGGCAAGCTGTCCAACGCCGGTTTCGTTGACAAGGCGCCAGCCGAAGTCATCGAGAAAGAACGCGCCAAACTGGCCGAGGCCGAACAGGCCCTGGGCAAACTGGCCGAGCAGCATGCGCGGATTGCCAGTTTGTAACGGCAAGTCGCGATGAAAGAGGGAGGCCCGGATGGCCTCCCTTTTTTATCCAAAAACACAACAAATCCCCTGTAGGAGCTGCCGCAGGCTGCGATCTTTTGACTTTGCTTAAAAACAAGATCAAAAGATCGCAGCCTGCGGCAGCTCCTACGGGTTCGGCGCATTCGCCATCAATGTGGGACAATGCCCGCCACTTTCAGCCATACCCGAATCGACCACACCCATGACCGCCCCCCGCCCCCCCAAGCCTGCGCGCAAAAAGCCTGCTCCGAAGACTCCGGCCACGGCCGTCTCCCCGAAGGAAAAGGCCAGCCTGCATCCGCGCAATCGCCATCAGGGTCGCTACGACTTTCCGGCGCTGATCAAAAGCGCCCCGGAACTGAAGAAATTCGTGATCATCAATCCGTACGGCAAGGAAAGCATCGACTTCGCCAGCCCGGAAGCCGTGCGGGTGTTCAACCGCGCACTGCTCAAGTCGTTCTATGGCATCGCTCACTGGGACATTCCGGCCGACTACCTGTGCCCACCGGTGCCAGGTCGTGCCGATTACGTGCACTTCCTCGCCGACCTGCTGGCCAGCAGCAATGACGGTGTGATCCCCCGGGGCGCCGCCGTGAAGGTGCTGGACATCGGCATGGGCGCCAACTGCGTGTATCCGCTGATCGGTTACAGCGACTATCGCTGGCAGTTCCTTGGTTCCGATATCGATGCGACCGCCATTGCCGCGGCGAAGGCCATCATTCAAACCAATGGCCTGAACAAAGCGATCCAGGTACGCCAGCAGAGCAACCCCAAGCAGATCCTCACAGGCCTGCTGGAGAGCGCAGAGCGGTTCGACCTGACCATGTGCAACCCGCCATTCCACGCCTCGCTGGACGAGGCCACACGGGGCAGCACGCGCAAATGGCGCGCCCTGGGCAAGGCCGATCCGAAACGCAAGCTGCCGGTGTTGAACTTTGGCGGCCAGTCGGCCGAGTTGTGGTGCGAAGGCGGTGAAGTACGCTTCGTGACCCAACTGGTCAGCGAAAGCGTGCAAGTCGCTCAGCAGGTGCTGTGGTTCAGTACATTGGTATCAAAGGCGTCCAACCTGCCAGCGATCCAAACTGCCCTGAAAAAGGCCGGCGCCCTGGAAAGCCTGGTAGTGGAAATGTCCCAAGGGCAGAAGCAGAGCCGCTTCGTCGCCTGGACCTTCCAGAACAAAGCGCAGCAACAAACCTGGCGCCAGGCGCGATGGAGCAACGCTTCAGCGTAGTGAGCGCTTTATCGCGCCCACAAAAAACCGTGCCCGGATCGCTCCGGCGCACGGTTTTTTTTAACAAGTCTTACTTGTTAACAGCGTCGGTCAGGCCTTTGGCCACAACCAGCTTGATCACTTTCTTGGCAGCGATTTCGATGGCAGCGCCAGTCGAAGGGTTACGGCCAGTACGGGCAGGGCGCTCAGTCACTTTCAGTTTGCCGATACCTGGCAGAGTGATTTCGCCGCCGTTTTCCAGCTGATCGGCAACGATTTGGCCCAGTTGGTCCAGAGCGTTACGCGCGGTGGTTTTCGGCGCGTCGATAGCTTCAGCGATGTCGGCGATCAGTTGGTCTTTAGTAAGAGCCATTTAGTGTTCCTTCCCTATCAAATTCATATGGATTGCAGAGTGCAATGTCAGCCATCGAGCCCGATCTTCTGGATCTGGCACCCTCGGCGAAATAACCTCGGGATCGGGGTTATAGATACCGAAATCAGGGTTTGGTTCGACCTGACAAAAGCTGACTGCAGGCTTAACGCAGTGACTTCGCGCAAGACCGGGCAAAACTAGCACACAGACGTGGAAATATCCGCCTCTAGCTACCCATTTGGTCAGCTTTATTGCGCTAAAACATGAAAAAAACCCATAAGCGCCGCCGGTCGCCCGCCAATTACCCTTCGCACCGCGCCAAAACCAGTGGTTGCGGTACACTGGGCGCTTTTTCGGGGGAGCACGCCCTCCTCTCTTCATTCAGCCGAGAAGCCCATGCCGATCCGTCATTGCATCGTCCACCTGATCGACAAAAAACCCGACGGCACACCTGCGGTTCTCCACGCCCGTGACTCTGAACTGGCTGAGTCCGCGGCCATCGAGAACATGCTCGCCGACCTCAATGAAAGCTATAACGCCAAACAGGGTAAAGCCTGGGGCCTGTTCCATCCGGAATCCGGCGCGTTCCCGTTCAGCGGCTGGCTGAAGGAGTACCTGGAGGGCGGCCAGGATTTCACCGCATTCAGCCGCGTGGCGGTCGAGCACCTGCAAAAACTGATGGAAGAGTCGAACCTGTCGGTCGGCGGCCACGTGCTGTTCGCGCACTATCAGCAAGGCATGACCGACTACCTGGCCATCGCCCTGCTGCACCACAGTGAAGGCGTGGCCGTGACCGACGAACTGGACGTGACCCCGTCCCGTCACCTGGACCTGGGTCAATTGCACCTGGCGGCGCGGATCAACGTTTCCGAGTGGCAGAACAACAAACAATCCAAGCAGTACATTTCGTTCATCAAAGGCAAGAACGGCAAAAAGGTTTCGGAGTATTTCCGCGACTTCATTGGTTGCCAGGAAGGCGTCGACGGTCCCGGTGAAACCCGCACCCTGCTCAAAGCCTTCAGTGATTTCGTCGAAAGCGAAGACCTGCCGGAAGACGACGCACGCGAGAAGACCAAGACCCTGGTGGATTACGCCAGCAGCCAGGCCAAACTCGGCGAACCGATGGGCCTGGAAGAGTTGTCGGGACTGATCGACGAGGAACGCCCGAAGGCCTTCTACGACCACATCCGCAACAAGGATTACGGCCTGTCGCCGGAAATCCCGGCTGACAAACGCACCCTGAACCAGTTCCGCCGTTTCACCGGCCGCGCCGAAGGCCTGTCGATCAGTTTCGAAGCCCACCTGCTGGGCTCGAAGATCGAGTACGACGAAGAAGCCGGCACGTTGATCATCAAGGGCCTGCCCACTTCGCTCACCGATCAGCTGAAGCGTCGCAACTGATGCTCGGCGGCGTACTGAAAAAACTCCTGCTGATCCTGCTGGTGGTCGTGGCTTACCAGAACTGGGGCAAGATCGAGCGAGTGTTCAACCCTTCGCAAGTGGTACCTGCACAGACGCAGGCCCAGGCCAACGTCGTGCTCTACGCCACCGATTGGTGTGGTTACTGCAAGCTGACCCGGCGCTTTCTCGATCAGAAAGGCATTCCGTACAAGGAATTCGATATCGAGAAGGATGCCGTCGCGCGCGGGGACTATGCAGCCTTGGGTGGCGGCGGGATTCCGATCATCGATGTAAACGGAACCCTGATTCGCGGGTATGACCCGGATGCGATTCTGGCGGCACTGAAGTAAACCAAAGATCAAAAGATCGTCCGATCGCGGCCCGAGCCTTCGGCAGCTCCTACATGAGATTGGTGTAGGAGCTGCCGAAGGCTGCGATCTTTTCGTTTTTACTATCAACAGAAATGTCAGCTGGCTTCGATACGGAAACCAAACCGCGGGAAGTGCACATGCACCACACCGCCACGCTCGTCCTCGCGCTGTACAATCAGCTCTTCGCGGCCGGCAAACAACAACTCCCCCGCCACCGGATCAACGCCATAGTCCGTGGCTGCAATCACTACCTGCTGCCCCGCCTTGAATCCATTGGGATCGACGAACTGCTCATCCGGCAATGCCGCTGGCGTGGACGCGCGCGCCACTGCCAGAGCCTCCTCGGAGCTCATCTCGCTGGACGCACCATGACCGAAGCCCAAAACCCTCGCATGCCAGGCGGCAACCGCCGGATAAGCATCGACCAAGGGTGCCGTGACCGACGTCGCCTTGAGAAACCACAGTGAATGAGCCAGGGCGAAGTCGGCAATCGACGGTTCGCCAAACAGGTAATCGCCTTCTTCGCGCTGCAACTGTTGCTCCAGGCGAGACATGATCGTTGGCCACTGGTGTTTGGCCTGCTCGGCGGACAACCTGGTCGCGCTGCCACCACTGAACAAACCGGCGCGGTCGGCGATAAACGCCTTGATCGCTTCCGGCGACAAATTGCCAAAGCGCACCGCTATCGATTCCGGCTGGAACACCAGGCTGACCGCATGCTGGAACACCACTGAGTCGGCCCAGGCTGCAAATGACGCGGTGATCATTTCTTGACCCTCAGGGAAGAACGCCGGCAAGGCTTTTTCCTGTTCCAGTCGCCGGGCAATCAATGCCGTGTCGCAATAGATATCTGCACCGACCTGCAACACCGGTGTCTTGCGGTATCCACCGGTCAGCGCCGTGAGATCCGGTTTGGGCATCACTGACGAGATCTTCACCGAGCGCCAGGACAAGCCCTTGAAGCCCAGCAGCAGGCGGGCCTTCTCGGCAAAAGGGGACGTCGGGTAATGATGCAGAATCAACTCGGACATGCTCGGCTCCGCCGCAAGGATCAGGAACCAGCAGCTTAGCGCGCAATCAGCTGGCAGCCTACAGATCTGCCTGATGGGAACTGATCAGTCAGAGTGATAAGCCAGAGGCGGCGCTCGCTGCGTTCGCCACCAGGCATTCCTTGGCGCTTTTCTTGAGTTTTTTGATCAGCCGTTCCTGACGCAACGCATCGCTTTTGTCGCGACAACGTTCGGTGTAGACCAGGGCCATGGCCGGGCTGGAGAGAAAGAATCGTGCGCCCTTGCCGCTTTGATGCTTGGCGAAGCGACGCACGGGATCATCGCTGATCCCACAATAAAGCGAACCGTTGGCCGCGCGAACGAGGTAGACGAACCAGGTTTTGCTCGCGCAGGTGTCGGCGTCGACAGGGCTTTCGCTGAGGGTGGTCACGTAACGATCCGGGCTTGAGGGAAAACAGGCCGCGATTTTATCAGCGACTGGCCTGGAATGCCTTCAGCCCCTTCAATGCCTGGGCGCGAACGGCGTTGCGCACCAGTGGCGTCCAACCCAGCAACAGACCTTTGAAACCCAGCGCCTGACGCGACCAGGCCCACAGATCAAAACGGTCATGATGCTCGCAGATCTTGCCATCACGAAAGACGAAACGCGCCTGGATATCGTTGACCACGGTGTTGCCGGTCTGGCTGAACAGATAGGTCGCGACCCAATGGGCACCACCGGTGCGCTCATCGGCGTGAACATGATCGAAGGTCAGGGAAAAATCCTTGGCCCGAGTGGTCAGCATGCGCCACATGTCACCGGCATCGCGACCGCGAAGCTCGCCGAACGCCGGGTCGCTGAACACCACATCATCGGTGTAGCAGGCAGCCATGGCTTCGGCATCCAGGCGCTGGAAAGCCTGGTAGAAACGGGTGATCAAGACGCTATGGGCTTCACTCATTTGCGGATTCCCCAGGATTTGCATAATGGCTTCGAAAGATTGCCTGCACGATAGTCTGCAAATGCATCGAACACTATCGGCATTCATGACGAAAATAACGCGATGATTATTCCTGTCATTTCAGTACGACATTCCGTTGTCCCGGGCGTAGGAAAAAAGATCAACATCCGTGGAAATACCCAGCCGGTGCATGGCCATGTTCTTTTGTTTACTGATGGTCGACACGCTGCGATTGAAATGAATGGCGATTTCGCTGACGGTCATGCCACTGGCGAGCATTCGAACCACTTCGTGCTCCTTGGCTGACAGTGGCGATTCGTGCAGCTGATTGCGGGTGTTGGCCAGCAGTGTGCGCAGGGACTCGCTGAGGTAGCGGCGCCCTGCCTGCACCGCATTGATTGCCAGGGGCAACTCAGTCGCCGATGCGGTTTTGGCGACGACGGCCATCACCCCTTGAGCCAACGCAGCCCTTGCTGTCGCCACACTGGTAAACATCGTCACCAGAATGATCGGCAAGGCCGGGTAACGGCGTTGAATCGTACTCAACATTTTCAAGCCATCGGCCTGCTGCCCCCCCGGCATGGAGAAATCCGTGATCAGCAGGTCGCAGGGCGTGCTTGAAAGCAGCTCCATCAGGCTGTCGGCACTGTCGGCCTCACCGACGATCACACATCGTCGACTGGCGTTGATGAGTATGCGCAGCCCGACACGAACGACGGAATGGTCGTCAGCAATAACGACTCGCATTGTGGGATACCTCCTGCTTGTGGCGCGAAGGCGCGGAAAATAGCGCCGTTCTTACCCATTCCACAACGCCCCGAAAAAACCTCTAACGTCGCCCCCTCAATGTATTCAATGAGCTGACTCTTTGCCCATCTAACAAACAGATGGTTCCTACATTGCAGCGCGCTGAAGACTACGCATGAGGATTACAACCAAAGGATTCCTCGTTAGAAAACGTTACGTAGTCCGCAACACCCTTTCATACATACCCCCCTCTCTTTTCGTACTAGTTGCATTCCTCCCGCTCCGCCTGCTCGATAAATTGTCGCCTGCCAAGCAGTCCGGCCGTAGCCGTAAAGAACTGCGCTCACTCTCTGCCTGACTATCGAATACGTGAACAAGACGCCAATGACCCTGCGCGCTGCATTCTTACTCACGCAATCCCTGCGCTACCTGTATCGCGAGCCATGCCAACGGTCTTTTATCCGGGAATTTCAATGAGAGACATCAAGACAATATTGTTGAAGCAAGTGCGCCGTTTGACCCATACGGGTATCGGTGCCTGCGCTCTGTTATGGACCGCACAGGTCCACGCCGACGGCATGGTGCCCGATACTTCAGTGGTCATCGTCAATGAAGCCAACGGGGAAACCGCTGTCTCTGTAACCAATACCGATAGCAGCCTGGCGCTGCTGCACGTCACCCTCGAAGACATTCCCGAAGACACCGAGCCTTTGGTGTTCGTGACGCCCCCCTTGGCACGCGTTGAAGCCTCCGGGACGCAGTTGGTGCGCTTCATCCTGCAATCAGAAAAGCCCCTGCTCACCCAGCGTTTGAAGCGGGTGATTTTTGAAGGCATCCCACAAGGCAAATCTGCTCCCGAAGCCGGGCATGCCCGTGTCGGCGTGACGGTGCGCCAGAACCTGCCGGTCATCCTTCACCCCGCAGGCCTGGCGCCCAACCGCACACCATGGACCAACCTGAAATGGTCGCTGCAGGATGGTCATCTGACCGTACGCAACGAAACACCTTATGTCGTACGTCTGGCTCAGGAAGTGCAACTGTTGCCTTCCGGGAGCGGTGCAATGCTACCGCGAACCTACGTACTGCCTGGAGACCACATCAGCGTTCCGGTCCCCGTAAAGGCTGCCACCCAGGTTCGAATTCATCCCGCGACCGTCTATGGCTTTGCCGTGCCTCCCTATGACGCGCTGCTCGCCCCCTGAAACTGACACCACCGATAGCGCCGTTCAGGGAATAGCTGGCGCCAATACTTCAAGGTGACGGCCTGTTTTTCCGTCGCTACATGCAGGTCTGAAGCCGTAGCGGAATAGGCCAGCACACAGGCAAACCCCAAGTGAACCTCATGAACACCGTATTGAAATACCGTGATGGCGAAGCCATGCCTGCGATTCGGGCGATCCGCAAACTCCCTCATCTGTCGCGACTTCGTACCGGCATGGTGTTGCTGCTAAGCAATGTAGTGATGGGGACCGACGCCTACGCCGAAGATCTCAATGACGCTTCGTTGCAGACTTCGTTCGACCAGAAGATGCTGACACAACGCGGTATCGACCCAGGCCTTGCAACCCTGCTGCTGGCCGCTCCGAACTTCACCGCCGGCCGACATCCGATCACCCTCATAGTCAATGGTATGCGCCGTGGCCGGGTGGACGTCACGTTCAACCGCGAAGGCGACTTGTGCTTTGACCGTGCCCTGCTCGATGCGGCAAACCTGACTGTGCCCCCCACCCCGGCCAACGACAAAGGCTGTTTCGATGTCCTCGCCACCTGGTCGCAAACCCGAATCGAACAAGACCCGGCCAACCTCGGCCTGTCATTGATCGTGCCCACCCAGGCGATACGTCCGGCGGTCCGGGATATCTCGGGTTATCAAACCGGCGGTATCGCCGGGTTGTTCAATTACGACGTCAACAGCCTCCACAACCAATATGGCAATCAATCGAACCGTTACCTCTCGGCCAATACCGAAGTCGGGTTCAATGCCGGCGACTGGATTGTGCGCAGTCGTCAGGTGCAGACCTGGCAGAACGATGTGTCCAGCACCACTCACCTGGCGGCCTATGCCCAGCGCACCTTTGCCAGCCATGAGACGGTGCTTCAAATGGGTCAGGTCAATCTCTACAACCCGGTACTGGCTGGCGCGCAGATCACTGGCGTCCAGGTGATGACCGAGCAGGCGCTTCAGGTCGAAGGCCAAAGCAATCCCGTCGAAGGGATTGCTCGCAGCCAGGCTCAGGTCGAAATTCGCCAGAACGGTTCGCTGATCCACTCGACAGTGGTGCCGGCCGGGCCGTTTTCCCTGAGTAACGTGCGTCGGCTCGACAGTCGCTCCGATGTTGAAGTCACCGTCAAGGAAGCGGATGGCAGCGAGCAACGCTTCACGGTCCCCGTCGCCATGCTCGGCGTTGGCCTGCCGGCTCCCGGCTTTTCGTTGGCCGCAGGCCAGGTACGCAGTCTCGGCGCGGCACAGAGCGGCGACCCATGGGTGATCAGCGGCGGCTGGAGCGGAGCACTCAACCCGTATGCCCTGCTCAGCGCCGGCGCCACGGGGACCGCCGACTATCGTGCAGCGGGCGCAGGTCTTGGCCTGCTGACGGGGCCCGGCACACAGATCCAGACCACCCTGCAAGCGGCCGACACCAGCACCCGCCAAGCCGACAGAGGGCTACAGGCCGACCTGAATATTTCGCAACGCCTGGGTGAGCAGTGGTCGATCAATGCCGGAACTTCGCACCGGACCTTCGGCTATCGCGAACTGTCCGAGGCCGTGTTCGACACTCAGTCGGAACGTAGCCAGTCGCGTTACCGTGATCGGCAAAGCCTGTCGCTGGCCTGGTCATACCCAGGACTTGGCGCGTTCAGTAGCGGCTTCAATCGTTCAACGACATTCGACGGACAGAACAGCAGCCGCGCGCTGGCGTCCTGGGGCACCCAGATCGGCGGCGTGTCGGTGTCAGCCACGGCACAATGGCAAGTCAATGGCACCCAACGCAGTGACGACAGCGTTTACCTGAGTTTCAGTATTCCGCTGGGTGAAAATCGTCGGGCGCGCACTTGGGTACGCAGTTCCGCTGGCGAATACCGCAGCGGTGTCGGCTTGAACGAACAGGTCAACGACCAGTTGAGTTACCGGGTCGGTGTTGAGCACGACACACGAGACAAACAAGTGCAGTCCTCGGCGGGGGTTTCCCTGCTGCCGCGCTACAGCCAATTGGATTTGAGCTACACCCGCTCCGATGCCGAACACTCCAGCTACCAGGTTGGCGCGCGTGGCGGCGCCGTGTTGCACGGCGACGGTTTGACGTTATCGCCGTATCCCGTGCGTGACACTTTCGCGCTGCTTTCGGTAGGCGATACGAGCGCCATCAAAGTCTCGACCCCCAGTGGTCCGGTATGGACCGATTGGCAAGGTCACGCCGTGGTTCCTCAAGTGAGCGCCTACGGTCGCAGCCCGGTAGAAGTCGACACCCGCTCGCTGCCACGCAACCTCGACATCAACAACGGACTGGCCATGGTTTGGGCCGGGCGCGGAGCCGTCGACAAGGTTGAATTCGGTGTCACGTTGACCCGCCGTGCCTTGCTCAAAGTCACCACCGACAACGGTGCCCCCCTGCCCCGTGGCGCGACGGTCAGCACTGCAAACGGCGAGTTCGTCACGCTCGCTCAAGAAGGGGGATTGGTGTTTCTGCCCAACGCCCTGGACACCCCTGACCTGTGGATAACCGCACCGGGGCTGGAGCGCTGCGAACTGCGTTTCGAACTGCCGACCAAGGCCAACACCCAGGTGTATTACGAGACCGCCGCCGCCCAGTGCCGGACTCTTTAAGGATGATCCTATGAAGCTGTCCCACCCTTTGCTGTTAACACTCGGCACCTTGATGTTGAGCGGACTTGCGCCACAGGCCTGGGCGCTCACCGATGAATGCCAGCTCGCCCTGAGTCAGCCGGTACTCGATTACGGTTTGACGAATAGGGCTATACGCGCCAATGGCTCCGCAGAGCGAACCCTGGGCGAGCGCCGCCTGAGTCTGAACCTGAGCTGCCCACAACCCACCGACATGACTCTGTTCTACCGCGCCATGGCCGCGACCGCCGAACGCTTTCGCTTTGCCGAACACGGCACCTATGCCGTGCGCATGAGTGACGCGGTACTCGATGGGCAACCGGTGGACCTGGGCCTGATTTCCGCCGTCGGCCAGGTACCCGAAGCCGCCGCTTCGAGTCTGCTTTGGCGACCGCAGCAAGCGATCGTTCCGGTTCGGGGCGGTGTGGCTGTGCAGGGGCAAAGTCTGTCGGCGCAACTGGAACTGACAGCCTGGGCGCAGGAAAAAGCGTTGCAGGTGCGTGACGCCGTTGTCTGGGAAACCACCGGTCTGTTCGATGCGGTCGCTACGGGCCGCTCAAGGGAGATAACCCTGCGCGCCAGTTTTGCGCCCGCCGCGTGCAACGTGGAACTGTCCAATGGCGGCCTGGTGGATTTCGGTCGGTTATCGAAAAACGACCTGAACCCTGACAGGAACACCCGATTGCCACCCAAGGAATTAACCCTGCGGGTTGGCTGCGACGCCCCGGCACAATTTGCCCTGGTCATGCATGACAACCGCTCAGGCACGGCGACGGTCAACAGCGAGATTTACTACGGGCTGGGACTGGATAACCGCAGCAACAAGATCGGCCTGTACTCACTGAATGTCGATCCCGCCAACGCCAGCGCCGACAGCTTTGCTCGCGTGTATCGAACCGACTCCACCACCCAGGGCGTGGCCTGGAGCACCTCCAGTTCGAACCCCATACCGATCGCCCGGAAAAGCTACCTGGGCTTTACCGACAGCGCCGCCAGCACCGCAGGGGCCGCCTCGATCCAGAACCTCACAACCACGGTGACAGTCGATGCCGTCATTGCCCCCACCGCCAGTCTGGACCTGAGCACCGCCGTTCACCTCGACGGCTCAGCGACGATCGAAATGCTTTACCCGTAACACTCACCCTGCCTTGTTGAAGCCCAGGTGCAATCACGCGCTCTGGGCCATTCAAGGTCAACAACAGTAGTAAGGAAGTTTCATCCATGAAAAAGTACTTCGCAGCACTCACCACAACAGCACTGATCAGTGCCGCACCTTTTGCGCTCGCAGCGTCGAGCACTGACCTGACGGTTACAGGCATTATCACACCTGTCGCTTGCACGCCGACCTTCTCCGGCGGCGGTGTCATTGATATTGGCAAGATCTCGTCAGGGGACCTTAATTTGGACAAGAACACCCTGGTTGGGACACATCCAATTCAACTGGTCGTAACCTGCGATGCTTCAGCCAAGTTCGCACTGAATCCAATTGACAATAAAGACGGCACATCTTCGGGTGATTGGTTTGGCCTTGGTCTGACCCCTGACGACGAAAAGTTGGGCTTCTTTTTCCCCAAAGTCATGCAAGTCAAAGACGGGGCAACTTCGCTGGATGCAATCAAATCAGACGACGGCGGATCAACCTGGGTGAAAGCAACCGATGCTCAAGCGGGATATCTCTTGTCCGTTGCCACTACTGGCGGCACCGCACCGATTGCAGCTGAAGTTGTCACCTTTGATTTTGAGGTCGAGACCTACATCGCCCGCGCCGACTCACTGACCCTGACCGAAGAAGTCACCATTGATGGCTCCGCGACGTTCGAAGTGAAATACCTCTAAGGACCAAGGCGCTGAACCGTTCGCTGCCTGAAGGAACGGGCGGTTCAGCACCTATACCTTCTTCTCAAAAAGGAGTTTACCGATGAAGCGTATCCCTATCTCCCTGACCACAGCACTGTTGTTGAGCACGACGACTTGCGCCCTGGCCGCATCTACCGCCGATATGACTGTCAACGGCATCATCACCCCGGTCGCCTGCACCCCGATTTTTTCCAATAACGGTCTTGTCGACTACGGAAAAATATCCCGGCAGGACCTGAACGTAGACAAAAGGACGCAACTGCGTGACCAATTCCTTGACCTCAACATCAGTTGCAACGCTGCGGCCCGTTTCGCGTTGATCATGCGGGACAACCGGGAAGGCTCGGCCATCGTCAACAGTGAGATCTATTACGGCCTGAATTTCGACCGCAGCGACAACAAGATCGGTCTTTATTCGTTGCACTTCGATCCCGCCAGCACCGTAGTGGACGCTTGGCCTGAAGTCTATCGAACCGACTCCACCACTGGAGGGCGGGCATGGAGTCCATCCAGGTCGAGCCCCATACCGATTGCCGCAAAAAGCTATCTGGGCTTTACCCATGTGGCGGGCAGCACCGCAGGTCCTGTCGCGATTCAGAACCTGAGCAGTCGGGTCACGCTCGTCACGGTCATTGCACCCACCTCAACGCTGGACTTGAGTGACGATGCCACACTTGATGGCTCGGCGACCCTGGAGGTTGTCTATTTATAGGTGTCCGTCACGGTTGAATTTTCCCACTGCTGACCTGCACATACAGCGCCCGCCCGGCACCGAGACCGGCGATGATCGCCCCCAGGCCAATGACGCCAAAAATCCAGCCCACGGCCGTCCAGCCGCCGGTCCAGTCATGCACGATGCCGACCGCGAACGGCCCCATGGACGCCAGGGTGTAACCGAAGCCCTGGGCCATGCTCGACAGGTTCGCCGCGACATGGGAGTCCCGCGAGCGCAACACGATCAGGGTCAACGCCAGGCTGAACGTGGCGCCCTGCCCCAGCCCGAGCACGATCGCCCAGCCCCACAGACCTTCAATCGGGGCGTAAAGACAGCCGAACAGACCGCCGAGCGTCAGGGCCATCACGATCACAATCGCCAGCCGCTGATCCTTGCCGCGCGTTGCCAGCCATGGCGCGGCGAGGGAGCTGACCAGTTGAACGATCACCGAACCCGACAGCACCAGCCCGGCCTGGGTCGGAGTCAGGCCGCGACCGATCAGGATCGACGGCAACCAGCCGAACACGATGTAGGCCAGGGACGATTGCAGGCCCATGTACAAGGTCACTTGCCAGGCCAGCGGATCGCGCAGCAATCCCCGAACGCGATAGGCGACGTTGTGCGCGCCGTGTTTCTGGCCGACTTGCGGCAACCAGAACAGCGCCGCCGCTAATGCCGGAATGACCCAGATGCCGAGACCCAGCGCCCAGCTCTTGTCGAAATGCTCACTGAGCGGCACGGTCGCACCCGCCGCCATCGCCGCGCCCAGACACAGGGCCATGGTGTAGACGCCGGTCATGGTCCCGGCCTGTTTCGGGAAGTCGCGTTTGACGATGCCCGGCAGCAACACCCCGATCACACCGATGCTGGCACCGGCGAGCACGCTGCCGGCAAACAATCCCATCTCGCCAAAAGAACTGCGCAGGATGATCCCGCCCGCCAGAGTCAGAAGAATGCCCAGCACCACCCGCTCCGCACCAAATCGCCGCGCCAGCACGGGTGCCAAGGGCGCAAACAGGCCAAGACAAAGCACCGGCAACGTGGTCAGCAATCCCGCAGCAGATGCCGACAAGCCGAGGGACTTCGACACTTCGCTGAGCATCGGCGCCATGCTCGACAGCGCCGGGCGCAGGTTCAGCGCCACCAGAATCAGCCCCAGCAGCAACAGCCACGGCCGGCGCAGAACCGGGTGGGTTTGCTGGACCTGTTCGTCATCGGCCTCGGCATCGATCAGCAGCTCTTCCAGCTCTGCCGAGCGTTTTGAGGCTGTGGATAAATCACTGCGGTGCATGGACTTCTCGGTTTCAAGGTTCATTGATCAACTGCCTCGACAGGGCTTTAGCCCGCTCCGGGTCGCGTTGTTCGACGGCATCGAGCAACTCGATGTGCAGGTCGAACACTTCCTGGCGGCGCGGGACGACGCTCAGGGTCTGGCGCAACTGCGCGCCGACGATGCTGGAGAAATAGCGGTACAACTCGCTGAGGGTCGGGTTATGCGCGGCGTCCACCAAGCGGCGGTGAAACACCAGATCGCAGGCGATGTAGGTGTCGAGATCGCCGTGGTAGTGGCTACCGCTGACACCCAGCGCCTCGCGCAATGCAACCAGGTCTTCATTGGTACGGCGCATGGCTGCCAGGCCTATGGCCTCGACTTCGAGGATGTGCCGGGTCTCGCGAGCCTGTTCAAGCGAACAACGGGACAACGCCTTGAGCGTGTCCAGCGGATCGACCACCGCCCGCAGGTAACTACCATCGCCCTGACGGATCTCGATCAACCCGGAAAACGCCAACACACGCATGGCTTCGCGCACGGTGTTGCGGCTGATGCCCAGCTCGGCGGACAACTCAGGCTCGGTGGGCAAGCGCTGGCCTACTACCCAAACGCCTTGGTTGATACGCAGGCGCAGTTGGTCGAGGGCCTGATCGACCAGGGATCGTTTTACCAATGGAGAGATTTCAGACATGGAATTCGCCCTCTCATCCAATCATAGGATGAATTTTCTGACATGTTAGTCAGGTTAAGCTACCCACACAACCCCCCGTAGGAGCTGCCGCAGGCTGCGATCTCTTGATCTTCGCGTTTTAAAAACAAAATCAAAAGATCGCAGCCTTCGGCAGCTCCTACCTGGATGGACACAAAACCGCAGACAAAAATAAACCCGGAACTCAGTCCGGGTTTATTTCAGTGCCTGGGTTCGATCAATGCAGGATCTGGCTCAGGAACAGCTTGGTGCGTTCATTCTGCGGCTTGTCGAAGAAGTCGTTCGGTGCAGCCTGTTCGACGATTTCGCCCTTGTCCATGAAAATCACGCGGTTGGCCACGGTGCGGGCGAAGCCCATTTCGTGGGTCACGCAGAGCATGGTCATGCCGTCTTCGGCCAGGCCGATCATGGTGTCCAGTACCTCTTTCACCATCTCCGGGTCGAGTGCCGAGGTCGGTTCGTCGAACAGCATGATTTTCGGCTTCATGCACAGCGCGCGGGCGATCGCCACACGCTGCTGCTGACCGCCGGACAGTTGCCCCGGGAATTTATGCGCCTGCTCCGGAATGCGTACGCGTTCCAGGTAGTGCATGGCAATTTCCTCGGCCTTGCGCTTGGGCATCTTGCGCACCCACATCGGCGCCAGGGTGCAGTTCTGCAAAATGGTCAGGTGCGGGAACAGGTTGAAGTGCTGGAACACCATGCCGACTTCACGGCGGATCGCTTCGATCTGCTTGAGGTCGTTGGTCAGCTCCACGCCATCGACCACGATGCGGCCCTGCTGGTGCTCTTCCAGACGGTTGAGGCAGCGGATGGTGGTGGACTTGCCGGAACCCGACGGGCCGCACAGCACGATACGCTCGCCCTGCTTGACGTTGAGGTTGATGTCTTTCAACACGTGGAACTGACCGTACCACTTGTTCACGCCCTGCATCTGAATAATGCCTTCAGGGCTCACAGGCTGCTTGATTGCTTCGCTCATAAAAGAACTTCCTAAATTAGGTACGGCGCTTCAGCGCTTGTGGCCAGTGTCGAGCTTGCGTTCCAGATGCATGGAATAGCGCGACATACCAAAACAGAAAATCCAGAACACCAGGGCGGCGAACACATAGCCTTCAGTGGCCATGCCCAGCCATTTCGGATCGGCGGCGGCTTGCTTGACGCTGTTGAGCAGGTCGAACAGGCCGATGATGATCACCAGGCTAGTGTCCTTGAACAGCGCAATGAAGGTGTTGACGATGCCGGGGATCACCAGCTTCAGGGCTTGCGGCAGAATCACCAGGCCCATGCTGCGCCAGTAGCCCAGCCCCATCGCCGCAGCCGCTTCGTACTGCCCCTTGGGAATCGCTTGCAGACCACCGCGCACCACCTCGGCCACGTAGGCCGACTGGAACAGGATCACGCCGATCAGCGCCCGCAGCAGTTTGTCGAAGTTCATGCCTTCAGGCAGGAACAACGGCAGCATCACCGAGGACATGAACAGCACCGTGATCAACGGCACGCCGCGCCAGAACTCGATGAAGGTCACGCAGACCACGCGAATCGCCGGCATGTTCGAACGACGACCGAGGGCCAGGACAATCCCCAGCGGCAGCGCACCGGCGATGCCGACGGTGGCGATCACCAGGGTCAGCATCAGGCCGCCCCATTGGCTGGTCGCCACGCTGGTCAGGCCAAAAATGCCGCCATTCAGCAGGAAGTAGGCAAAGATCGGGTACAGCACCAGGAAGCCCAGCCCGTACACCGCTTTATGGTGAAAGCGCGAGATGAACAACGGCGCCACGCCGACGATTGCCAGCCACACCGTCAGGTCCACGCGCCAGCGCAGTTCCGGTGGGTAGTAGCCGTACATGAACTGGCCGAAACGCTGCTGGATGAACACCCAGCAGGCGCCTTCCTTGGTGCAGTCGGCGCGGGTGGTGCCCACCCAGTTGGCATCGAGGATGGCCCAGTGCAGGATCGGCGGCACCACCAGGTAGATCAGGTAGAACGCAAACAGGGTCAGCAGGGTGTTGAGCCAGCTGGAGAACATGTTCGCGCGCATCCACGCCACCACACCGATGCTGCGGCCCGGTGGAGGCATGTCAGGTTTGAAAGTATGAGTGCTCATGCGCTTTTCCTTACCGCTCGATCAGCGCAATGCGCTTGTTGTACCAGTTCATCAGCAGGGAAATGCTGATACTGATCGCCAGGTACACGCTCATGGTGATGGCAATCACCTCGATCGCCTGCCCGGTCTGGTTCAGCACGGTCCCGGCGAACAGCGAGACCATTTCCGGATAACCGATACCGGCCGCCAGCGAGGAGTTCTTCGCCAGGTTCAGGTACTGGCTGGTCAGCGGTGGAATGATCACGCGCAGGGCTTGCGGGATGATCACCTTGCGCAGGGTCGGACCGTTGCGCAGGCCGAGCGAGTGCGCCGCTTCGGTTTGGCCGTGGCTGACCGACTTGATGCCCGAGCGCACGATCTCGGCGATAAACGCCGCGGTGTACACGGTCAGGGCCAGGGTCAGCGCCAGCAGTTCCGGGATCAGCACCCAGCCACCGATGAAGTTGAAGCCTTGCAGTTTCGGCATTTCCCAGTGCAGTGGCGCGCCGAAGATCAGCGCGCACAGCGCAGGGATCACCAGAAACATCGCCAGGCCCACCCAGAACTTGTGGAACGGCACACCGGTGGCTTCGAAGCGCTTGGTCGCCCAGCGGCTCATCAGCACGATGGCGACGATGGCCACCACAATGCTCGCCACAAACGGCCAGAACCCGTCCGCCATCATGGCGGCCGGCATGTTCAGGCCGCGGCTACTGACGAAAAAGGTGTCGCCGAAGTTATGGCTGTTGCGCGGCCCCGGCATAGTCAGGAACACCGCGAAGTACCAGAACAGGATTTGCAGCAGTGGCGGAATATTGCGGAAGACTTCCACATACACCGTCGCTACCTTGCTGATGATCCAGTTCTTCGACAGCCGTGACACGCCGACGATGAACCCGAGGATCGTCGCCAGGATCACGCCGATGAAGGTCACCAGCAGCGTGTTGAGCAGGCCGATAACAAACACTCGGGCATAGGTGTCCGATTCGCTGTAGTCGATCAGGTGTTGAGCGATGCCGAAACCGGCACTGCGCTCCAGAAAGTCGAAACCGGAGGTGATGCCCCGGTGCTGAAGGTTGGTCTGGGTGTTATCGAACAGATACCAGCCCATCGAGACCACCGCGACAATGGTGATGATCTGAAATAGCCACGCACGCACTTTCGGATCGCTGAGGCTGAGCCTCTGCTTTGGTGCGCCGATTGAATTTTGCATGAAGTGCCCCGCAAATAATGGAACAGAACATCACCCGGTGGTTGGCCCACCGGGTGATAGAACCATCAGCGCACTGGTGGTGCGTATTGAATGCCGCCAGCGTTCCACAGAGCGTTCAGCCCGCGGTCGATTTCCAGCGGAGTGCTCTTGCCGAGGTTTTTCTCGAACACTTCGCCGTAGTTACCCACTTGCTTGATGATCTGCACGACCCAGTCTTTCTTCACTTTCAGGTCTTTGCCGTATTCACCGTCGGTACCCAGCAGACGGGCAACGTCCGGGTTCTTGGTGCCCTTGGCTTCGGCTTCGACGTTCTTCGAAGTGATGCCGGCCTCTTCAGCGTTGAGCATGGCGTAGCCAGTCCAGCGTACGATGGCCAACCACTCGTCGTCGCCATTACGCACGACCGGGCCCAGAGGTTCCTTGGAAATGGTTTCCGGCAGAACCACGTAGTCCTTCGGCGAAGCCAGCTTGCTGCGTTGGGCGAACAGCTGGGATTTGTCGGAGGTCAGTACGTCGCAACGACCGGATTCCAGCGACTTGGCGCTTTCGTCGGAGGTGTCGAACGTGATCGGGGTGTATTTCAGGCCGTTGCCGCGGAAGTAGTCGGAAACGTTCAGTTCGGTGGTAGTACCGGCCTGGATGCAGATGGTTGCACCGTCCAGTTCCTTGGCGCTCTTGACGCCCAACTTGTTGTTTACCAGGAAGCCGATGCCGTCGTAGTAGGTGATGAAGCCCGGGAATTTCAGGCCCATGCCCGCGTCACGGGAGCTGGTCATGGTGGTGTTGCGCGACAGGATGTCGATTTCGCCGGATTGCAGCGCGGTGAAGCGCTCCTTGGCGTTCAACTGGCTGAACTTGACCTTGGTCGCGTCGCCGAAGACAGCCGCCGCTACTGCGCGGCAGTAGTCAGCATCGATACCCACGATCTTGCCGGTGGAATCCGGAACCGAGAAGCCTGGCAAGCCATCGCTGACGCCACACTGCACGAAACCTTTCTTCATCACTGCATCCAGGGTTGCGCCCGCCTGGGCAAACCCGCTGACACCGAGTACCGCGGCTGCAGTCACGATAGCCAGGGTGGATTTCAACATCTTCATTCAAACCTCCAGTTTTGCTCTTGTTGTGTCGGAGCGTGAGTCCAGTCGCACCCTTTTGAGGCGTAGTCGACCCGTGTTGGCTTTTTTTGGGGTCAACCGACGTAAGACGTTAGCTATGAGTCTATTAGGAGAAAATCCACGTCATGGAAAACTCACTCTCACCAGTCGGCCGAACGGGCTGTAGCCCTTTCACGTTCGCGAAGCCCCGTACCGGCCCTTGGCGAACATCCATCACCGGATTCATTGCTATCCCACAGTCGGCAGTACACTGATAGTGTTACCGCCGGGCGCGAGATGTGTTGCACCGTTTCTCCATAGCAAAGCCCGTACCACACCGCCTGCCAAAGCGCTTCAACTGCAGGTCAATAGCAAAACTTGTACCCTTGCGACATCTTCTTAACGGATCAACCTGACGCGCACTTGGATCACGCACTTGATGAGCGCGCACGCACAACATTGGAGCAGCCATGACCAACCCCTTGATTCTTGAACCCGTCAAGACCGCAGACGCCTGCGTCATCTGGCTGCATGGCCTGGGCGCCGACCGCTATGACTTCCTGCCGGTGGCCGAAGCGCTACAGGAAAGCCTGCTGAGCACCCGCTTCGTTTTGCCCCAGGCACCGAGCCGCGCCGTGACCATCAATGGCGGTTACGAGATGCCGAGCTGGTACGACATATTGGCCATGAGCCCGGCGCGCGCGATCAATCGCGAACAACTTGAAGAGTCTGCCAACTGGATCATCGAATTGATTGAGGTGCAGCGAGCCTGCGGAATAGACGCCTCGCGGATTTTCCTGGCAGGTTTTTCCCAGGGCGGTGCCGTGGTATTCCACACCGCGTTTCTGAAGTGGCAGGGACCACTGGGTGGCGTAGTTGCCCTTTCTACTTATGCACCGACCTTCAGCGATGAACTGGAGTTGTCCGCCAGCCAGCAGCGCATTCCGGTGCTGACGATGCACGGCCAGTATGACGACGTGGTGCAAAACTCGATGGGACGCAGCGCCTATGAGCATTTGAAGCTGCGTGGTGTCACCGTGACATGGCAGGAATACCCAATGGGTCACGAAGTGTTACCCGAAGAAATTCGCGACATCGGCACCTGGCTCGCCGAGCGCTTGCGCTGAGCGTTCAGGATTAAAAGCGCCCTTTGATCCATCCCCCTACGCCGCGCCCGTTTCTTGCATTACACTGGCCGGCGTACATTCCTTAATCAATTGATGAGATGACCGTGCTCAAAGCACTCAAGAAAATGTTCGGTAAAAGCGAGACTGAGCAACTCGCGCCAGTTCCCAGCCCTGCGTCTCACGCTCCCGGCCACCGCACCGACGGTAATCAGTCTGAACGGGCCGCCACCACCGCGGCACCCAAGCATGAGCCGAAGACCGCAATATCTGCCCAGCCTGCGGCGATAACAGCCCCGGAGCAGCCGCTCAGCGAAACGCCGAAACCCGCCAAACCGCGCCGCGAACCCAAGCCCAAGGCGCCGGTCATCCCATGGAAACTCGAAGACTTCGTTGTCGAGCCCCAGGAAGGCAAAACCCGCTTCCACGATTTCAAACTCGCCCCCGAGCTGATGCACGCCATCCAGGACCTGGGCTTCCCGTATTGCACGCCGATCCAGGCCCAAGTGCTGGGCTTCACCCTCGCGGGCAAAGACGCCATCGGCCGCGCCCAGACCGGTACCGGCAAAACCGCTGCGTTCCTGATCTCGATCATCACCCAGCTGCTGCAAACCCCGCCGCCGAAAGAGCGCTACATGGGTGAGCCGCGGGCGCTGATCATCGCACCGACCCGCGAACTGGTGGTGCAGATCGCCAAGGACGCCGCCGACCTGACCAAGTACACCGGCCTCAACGTCATGACGTTCGTCGGTGGCATGGACTTCGACAAGCAACTTAAGCACCTCGAAGCCCGCCACTGCGACATCCTCGTGGCCACACCGGGCCGTCTGCTGGACTTCAACCAGCGCGGCGACGTGCATCTGGACATGGTCGAAGTGATGGTGCTGGACGAAGCCGACCGCATGCTCGACATGGGCTTCATCCCGCAAGTGCGCCAGATCATTCGCCAGACGCCACCGAAGTCCGAGCGTCAGACGCTGCTGTTCTCCGCGACCTTCACCGAAGACGTGATGAACCTGGCCAAGCAATGGACCACCGACCCGTCGATCGTCGAGATCGAAGCGCAGAACGTGGCCAGCGAAAACGTCGAGCAGCACATCTACGCGGTGGCCGGTGCCGACAAATACAAACTGCTCTACAACCTGGTCAACGACAATGGTTGGGAGCGGGTGATCGTGTTCGCCAACCGCAAGGATGAAGTGCGACGCATCGAAGAACGCCTGGTGCGCGATGGCATCAACGCCGCGCAACTGTCCGGCGACGTGCCGCAGCACAAGCGCATAAAAACCCTGGAAGGCTTCCGCGAAGGCAAGATCCGCGTACTGGTCGCCACCGACGTGGCCGGCCGCGGCATCCACATCGACGGCATCAGCCACGTGATCAACTTCACCCTTCCGGAAGTGCCGGACGACTACGTGCACCGCATCGGTCGTACCGGGCGTGCCGGTGCCGACGGTGTATCCATCAGCTTTGCCGGTGAAGACGACTCCTACCAGCTACCGTCCATCGAAGAACTGCTGGGGCGCAAGATCAGCTGTGAAACGCCACCGACCCACCTGTTGCGGGCGGTTGAGCGTAAACGTCCGCACTGAGTGACGTTGCAGAAACAAGCGCAGCCGGAAACGGACTGCGCTTTTTTTTCGCCCGGCTTTTTTCAACAGGAGCTTGCTCGCTACAACTAAAAGTCCATAATGGACAAATTAGTTTACTTCCAGTCCCGGAGCCGACCATGTCCAGCACGCCCCAAGTGATTACCCAAGCCCAGGCCCGCGAGTATCTGGCGCGAGTCGATGTGCCGCAGATCCTGCGCAAACTGTTCCGCGACCTGGCCGCCGGGCAAGCCGTGCAACCGGCGCAGCAACTGGTGGAATTTCCCCAGGGCGCCGGCGACTTCATCAATTACCTGGGCGTGTTGGCCGAAGACGGCGTGTACGGGATCAAGACATCGCCGTACATCGTCCGTGAACAGGGGCCGCTGGTGACAGCGTGGACGCTGTTGATGTCGATGCAGACCGGCCAGCCGCTGTTGCTGTGCGATGCCGGAGAACTGACCACCGCGCGCACTGCGGCCACCACCGCCGTGGCGGTCGACGCCCTCGCGCCACTCACAGCCAATCGCCTGGCCATCATCGGCAGCGGCAAAGTGGCCCAGGCGCACCTGCATTACGTGAAAGGCCTGCGCGACTGGCAGAGCATCTGCCTGTACTCGCCGAGCGTGAGCGAAGATGCCGAAACCGTGAGCCTGCTGAAAAACATCGAGCCACGCCTGAACATCGTCGACAGTCGCGAAGCTGCCGTTCAGGACGCCGACGTGATCATGCTCTGCACCTCGTCCGCCGGTCCGGTGATCGATCCGTCAAGCCTGCGCAAACCGGCGCTGATCACCTCCATCAGCACCAACGCGCCGCGTGCCCACGAAGTGCCGCCGCAAAGCCTCAACAACATGCAGGTGTTCTGCGACTATCGCCTGACCACCCCGGGCTCGGCCGGTGAAATGCTGATCGCCGCCGAACAGCACGGCTGGGACAAGAGCGCGATTGTCGGCGACCTGCCAGACCTGCTCAGCGAAAAAGTCCTGCGCCCTGATTACGATCGCCATGTGTTCTTCCGCTCCATCGGTCTTGGCCTGGAAGACATTGCGCTGGCCAATGCGATCTATCGCCTGTCCCGCTGACACCTCGGCCCCTACAGGGGATCACCATAATTCCGGCATTGTGCTTCACAGGAGACGTTCATGAGCCAGGCAGATTTCATCATCATCGGCGGCGGGATTGCCGGTGCTTCCACGGGTTTCTGGCTGTCGCAGCACGGCCGCGTGATCGTGCTCGAACGCGAACCCCATCCGGCCTATCACTCCACCGGTCGTTCGGCGGCGCTGTACACCGCGGCCTACGGCACCCCGCAAGTGCGGGCGTTGACCTTGGCCAGCCGGGACTTTTTCGACAACCCGCCCAGCGGTTTCTGCGAACACCCGCTGCTGACCCCGCGTGGCGAAATGACCGTGGACTTGACCGGTGACCCGGACGAACTGAACAGGCAATACCAGAGCGCAAAAACCACGGTGCCAGAGATGCAATTGCTCGGCGTCGACGAGGCCTGCGCGCTGGTGCCGATCCTGCGCCGGGAAAAGGTCCACGGCGCCATCTACGACCCGACCGCCAGCGACATCGACACCGACGCCCTGCACCAGGGCTATTTGCGCGGTATCCGCCGCAACCAGGGCGAAGTGCACACCGACAGCGAAGTCGTCAGCCTGAGCCGCGACGACCAAGGTACGTGGCAGGTCCATACCGGCAACCAGACGTTCAGCGCACCGATCATCATCAACGCCGCCGGCGCCTGGGCCGACAAAATCGGTGAACTGGCTGGCGCCAAGCCGCTGGGCCTGCAACCCAAACGCCGTGCCGCGTTCATCTTCGCCGGCCCCGAAGGCGTGGACATCCACCATTGGCCGATGCTGGTCAGCCTCGACGAATCCTTCTACATGAAACCCGACGCCGGGATGTTCCTCGGCTCGCCGGCCAACGCCGACCCGGTCGAACCCCACGACGTACAGCCCGAAGAGCTGGACATCGCCATGGGCATCTACCAGATCGAGGAGGCCACGACCCTGACCATTCGCCGCCCGACTCGCACCTGGGCCGGCCTGCGCAGCTTCGTCAGCGACGGCGACTTGCTGTCCGGCTTCGATCCACAGGTACCGGGGCTGTTCTGGGTCGCGGCACAGGGCGGTTATGGCATCCAGACATCGCCAGCCATGGGCCAGGCCAGCGCGGCACTGGTGCGCGGTGCAGCGCTGCCCGAGTCACTTGGCCGTTTCGGCCTGAATGCCGAAATGCTCTCCCCTGCCCGTCTCGGCTGATCCTGATCCTGATCCTGATCCTCAGGTGACGCGCCCACACGATTACGGCACACTTTCAGAGCCCCTTTGATGGGGCGCTGACGCTGCCTGGAGTTCCACCGTATGAACGCCCCCGAAAAAGACTCGGCCCCGAACACTGCGTCGCTGGATAACTTCCGGGCGATCGCCGATGCCATCGCCACACTGTTCTTTCCCCATGCTGAAGTGGTGCTGCACGACCTGCGTACGCAAAAGGTCGACTACATCGCCAACAACCTGTCCAAGCGGGAAATCGGCGACGACTCGGCGCTGGAAGACATGCTCAGCGACGATGTCAGCGAGCGAAACATCGGGCCTTACGAAAAGCTCAACTGGGATGGTCAGAAGATTCGCAGCCTCAGCACGGTGCTACGGGACAGCGAAGGTCGTCCGCTGGCGGTGCTGTGCATCAACCTGAACATTTCGTTGTTCGAAAATGCCAAGGCCGCCCTGGACCTGTTCCTGTCGCCGACCAAGCTGATCCCGCAACCGGACTCACTGTTCCGTGATGACTGGCAGGAACGGATCAACACCTTCCTCCACGCCTGGCTGCGCGAACGCCAGCTGAGCCTGAATCTGCTGACCCGCGACCACAAGCGTGAACTGGTGCTGGCGTTGCACGCCGAAGGCGCGTTCAAGGGCAAAAGCGCATCGAACTACGTGGCCAATGTACTGAACATGGGCCGGGCGACGGTGTACAAGCATTTGAAGGAATTGAAGGGCTAGGCCCTGAAATTTGAGTTGTTTGATCCGACGCCATCGCGAGCAGGCTCGCTCCTACAATGGATCGGTGTACACCGTACCCTGTAGGAGCGAGCCTGCTCGCGAAAGCGGACTATCAGTCGCCGTAGATGTCGGACTTGAAGTACTTCTCGGAAATCTTCTGGTACTCACCATTGACACGAATGCCATCAATGGCCGTGTTCAGCTCGCTGACCAACTCGGTGTTGCCCTTGCGCACGGCAATCCCGGCCCCCTCGCCCACATACTTCGGATCTTTCAACTCCGGCCCGACAAAGGCATAACCCTTGCCACGCGGCATCGACAGGAAGTCATTGAGCGGAATGGTGTCGGCAAAAATCGCGTCGAGGCGACCGGCGGCCAGGTCCATGTAGATTTCTTCGTTGTTGCTGTAGCGCTTGACGTTGATGCCCTTGGGCTCGAACACCTCGGTGGCATAACGGTCGGTGGTGGTGGCGCGCTGCACACCGACGGTCTTGCCCTTGAGGCTGGCGTACTGGTCATCCACCACCGCGCCATCCTTCATCACCAGGCGCGACGAAGTGAAATAGTACTTGTGGGTGAAATCCACCGACTTCTTGCGGTCTTCGTTGATGGTCATGGACGACAGCGCCATGTCGATTTTCTTCACCTTCAGGGAAGGAATCAGACCGTCGAACTCACCTTCGACCCACACACACTTGGCCTTCATCTGTGCGCACAGGGCATTGCCGATGTCATAGTCGAAACCGACGATTTCGCCTTTGTCGGTTTTCGAGGCGAACGGTGGATACGCCGCTTCAATACCGATGCGCAGGGTTTTCTCGGCGGCGAACACGGAGCTGCACGCCAACAGGCTAAGGGCCAGACCGGTGATGAGGGGGAACTTCTTCATGTTCGTTTTCTCGCGGTTGTTGTTGGTTTGGCAAGACAGAAGAAAAAGCTGAAACGGGTGGAAACCTTTTTTTGTACTTATAATTCCATACTGGACTTTTATGTATAAATCGTCAATGAGGCAAATGCAGCCCGTGCCGGCCGATGGTCGGGAGGTGCCTCAGGAGGTTATGGGGTGAAGCAGATGGCCTCTTCGCGGGCAAGCCCGCTCCCACAGTGGATCTGGCTGAACACAAATTTTGTGTACGACGCAGAACCCTGTGGGAGCGGGCTTGCCCGCGAAGACTGACTAAAAGACGCCGCAGGATTCACTGCTTCCAGCGATCCGCCGCCGCATGATCACTGTCACGCCCCTCGACCCAACGCGGTCCGTCACTGGTGTTTTCTTTCTTCCAGAACGGCGCACGGGTTTTCAGGTAATCCATGACAAAGGCGCAGGCGTCGAATGCCGCCTGACGATGGGCGCTGGCCGCGCCGACGAAGACGATCGGCTCACCCGGTTCCAGGGCGCCGATGCGGTGCAGCACTTCCAGCTTGAGCAGCGGCCAGCGCTGTTCGGCCTCGGTGGCTATCTTGCCGAGGGCTTTTTCGGTCATGCCCGGGTAGTGCTCAAGGAACATCCCGGCAACGTCGAGGCCGTCATTGAAGTCGCGCACATAGCCGACAAAACTCACCACCGCACCCACGCCGACATTGGCATCGTGCATGGCGTTGACCTCGGCACCCGGGTCGAACGGCGTGGACTGCACGCGAATCGCCATGGTTCAGCCTCCGGTCACAGTCGGGAAGAACGCCACTTCATCGCCCTCGCTGACCGGCTCGTCGAGCTGGCACAGGTCCTCGTTGCGGGCGCACATCAGGTTTTGCTCGCTCAACACCTCGGCACCGTCACGTTGGGCCAACAGTGCGCGGACGTCGTCAACGGTGGCGAAATCGCCTTGAACCTTCACCGAGTCCAACCCCAGCGCTTCACGATAACGAGCGAAAAACTTCACGGTAACGTTCATGACTGCTCCGCCTGGAAATGTCCGCTCTTGCCGCCGACCTTCTCCAGCAGACGCACGCTTTCGATGGTCATGCCGCGGTCCACGGCCTTGCACATGTCGTAGATGGTCAGCGCGGCGACACTGGCAGCGGTCAGCGCCTCCATCTCGACGCCGGTCTGCCCGGACAGCTTGCAGCGCGCCACGATGCGCACCGAATCGTCGCCTTCGGCACTGAGCTCGACCTTGACGCCGGTCAGCATCAGCGGATGGCACAGGGGAATCAGATCGCTGGTTTTTTTCGCTGCCTGAATGCCGGCAATGCGCGCCACGGCAAACACATCACCCTTGGGGTGGCCGCCGCTGACGATCATCTGCAGGGTTTCGGGCAGCATGCGCACCAGCGCTTGGGCGGTCGCTTCACGGAACGTCACGGCTTTTTCAGTGACGTCGACCATGTTGGCGCGACCTTGGGAATCGAGATGAGTCAGCACGGGATTACTCCTGATCAGGAGCGTCGATTGTAAACCTGCGGGTCAATTTTTCGCACGCCTGATTATCCGATCACCACAATCCCACCGTAGGAGCTGCCGAAGGCTGCGATCTTTTGATCTTCGCCTTGAAAATCAAAAGATCGCAGCCTTCGGCAGCTCCTACAGGGGAATTGCGTCAGGCACAAAAAACCGGGCGGTTTTGAGGCCGCCCGGTTTTGGTGAGGGGTGAGACAGTTACAAATGCGATTCGGCGTATTCGGCCAGGATCGAGCGTGGTACCCCTTGCAGGGTGATGTGCACCCCGTTCGGGAAGTCCTTGAAGCGTTCAGTGAGGTAGGTCAGCCCGGAGCTGGTCGCGGACAGGTAAGGGGTATCGATCTGCGCCAGGTTGCCCAGGCACACCACTTTGGAACCGGCGCCGGCACGGGTGATGATGGTTTTCATCTGGTGCGGCGTGAGGTTCTGGCATTCGTCGATCAGGATCAGGCTCTGCTGGAAGCTGCGGCCCCGGATGTAGTTGAGGGATTTGAACTGCAACGGCACTTTGCTGAGGATGTAATCGACGCTGCCATGGGTGCTTTCATCATCCATGTGCAAGGCTTCGAGGTTGTCGGTGATGGCGCCCAGCCACGGCTCCATTTTTTCCGCTTCGGTGCCGGGCAGGAAGCCGATTTCCTGGTCCAGGCCCTGCACGCTGCGGGTGGCGATGATGCGGCGATAACGTTTGCTGACCATGGTCTGCTCGATCGCAGCGGCCAGCGCCAGGATGGTTTTACCTGAACCCGCGGCACCCGACAGGTTGACCAGGTGGATGTCCGGATCGAGCAAGGCGTACAACGCCAGGCTCTGATAGATATCACGCGGCTTGAGGCCCCAGGCCTCCTGGTGCAGCAGCGGTTCCTGGTGCAGGTCGAGGATCAGCAAGCGGTCCTCTTCGATCTCCTTGATCCAGCCGACAAAGCCCTGCTCATCAATGATGAATTCGTTGATGTGCACCGCCGGCAGGTTGTCGATCAACTGCACCTGATGCCAGGTGCGGCCGTGATCCTGACGGGTTTCGACCTTGCTCACGCGGTCCCAGAAAGAGCCGGTCATGTTGTGGTAGCCGTTGGGCAGCAAGGACACGTCATCGACTAGTTGGTCGGTGCTGTAGTCCTCGGCCGCGATCCCGCAAGCGCGCGCCTTGAGGCGCATGTTGATGTCTTTGGTGACCAGTACCACGGGCTTCTTCGGGTCGCGCGCGTGAAGGTCGATAAGTTGATTGATGATTTTGTTGTCGTTCAGGTGCTCGGGCAGAATCAGGTTCGGCTCGGCATGCTTGCTCATCAGAATTGACAGCAAACCCTTGGGTCCGCTTTTGCCACGCTGGATCGGCACACCCTGCTCGACGTCCTCGGGAGAGGCATCGCCCAGGGTCTTGTCGATCAGGCGGATGGCCTGGCGGCATTCGGCGGCTACGCTGTGATGCCCGCTCTTGAGCTTGTCGAGCTCTTCAAGCACGGTCATCGGGATCGCGACGTGGTGTTCTTCGAAGTTAAGCAGCGCGTTTGGATCGTGAATCAATACGTTGGTATCGAGTACATAAAGGATTGGCTGGTTGGAAGAAGAGCTACGTCCGTGATCATCCATACTCGGTCACCTTTGTGGGAGCCAGTCGACGCAATACCTTGACAGTGCTGCGCCTCGAAGTGACTGCCGAGTACACCTGCGGGGACTCAAGTGTTCTGCATACATGCGGGGTCTTGGAAGACGCCACCTGTGTTGCAGGTTTCGGCGGTCTGTCTTCGTAATACTCCAAAACGTGTGACAGAAAAAAGTACTTTGACGCTTTTTTGAAGTTTATTTTGCAGATTGACCAATAACACTTGGCGGACTGCCATCACCCGTTTACAGTCGGAAGTCAACCTGCAGCGAATCCCCTTCAAAAATCGCCATAAACCCAATGTTTACGGGGTTTTGTCGTTTTCAGCGAAACGCATCCTGGCAATCTTCCCAGCCGATTCCGACAGGCGCCGTTTGCGTGACCAGCCACGGCAACGCCGTTTTCACCCCATCCTGCTTCACATTGAAATTGATCACCCCGTGCCGCCAGAGCAGCATCAGGGTCAGCACCCGTTGCGCACTCGGGTTGCCCTTGAGTTTGCCGGCGCCGTCCAGGGCGTCGATGTCCCACAGCGCTACCTGCAGCCCCTGAGCCTTGAAGAAGCCTTCGGCATCGGAACGGCGCTGGCCATCGGGCGGGCGGAACAGTGGCACGTAGTTCTCCGGCAGCTTGCTTTTGACCAGTTCGGCACTGCGGCGCACCGAGTCCTGCCAGTCCTGCCAGTGGCTGTGGGAGCGGAACTCCCAGCCTTGAACGCCAATGCACTGGGTCGAGTAGGTTGACTGCAGGTTGCTCACCGAATGCTCGGCCAAACGGGCCTGGATGTCCTTGCCGAGGACGAAGAATGTCCCGCTCAGGTTCGACTTGCGCAGGTACTCGGTGACCCAGGCGGTGTTATCCGGCGCGGCATTGGCAGCGCTGTCGAAAGTCAGCAGAAACAGCCGGTCATGCATCTCGTCGCCGCTGCGCTCATAGTCGCCGAAACGATCGACTTCGCTGCTGGTTTGCGGGAACAGCGCGGCCTTGCGCAACTGCTCGTCCAGGTACTGGGTGTGGAACACACGGCTCGGCTCGGCCCACTTGATGTAGTAGCTGTCTGCGCCTACCTGGAATTTGGCAGCCTGCTCGCGCAAGGTCGGCATGTCTTCGACCAGGAAACAGAAGGAGGCATCCTGGTCGCAACTCTGTTGAGCGAAGTTGTAGTTGGCCAGCAGCCGTTGCCACAGACGCTGGCGAACCCGGTTGACCGACTCCAGATTGATCGTGCGCAAGCCCAGGCGCTGGGCCAGGGCGGGTTCATCCAGCGACTCGCTGGCCAACAGCACACTGGAAAACATGAGGATCTCGGCCCTCGACGCCACGTCGAACAGCGTCGGGTTACCCAGTTTTTCCGGCCAGGTGCTGCGATCGAGCGTTGCCACATCGCCCGGTGCCGCGAGGGCGCCGAAGCTCAGTAGCCAGATCGAGATGAGAAAAGCGATACGCAATGGGATGTCTCCATAACAAAACCCGCGCGGCACTATATCCCGGGAAGATCAAAAGATCGCAGCCTACGGCAGCTCCTACGCGATCCGATTCCATTTTTGAGCCAACCTGGTCCCGTAGGAGTTGTCGAGTGAAGCGAGGCTGCGATCTTGCCCCATGACACCTCCGATCACCTATCACGCTCATAGCTGGAGTCAACACGAACAACCCCCTAGAATCGCCGCCACGATTAAAGGAGACGACTTCATGCTGATGGTGATTTCACCCGCCAAGACCCTCGACTATGAAACACCGCCGGCGACCCAGCGCTTCACCCAGCCGCAGTACCTCGACCACTCCCAGGAGTTGATCCTGCAATTGCGTGAGCTGTCCCCGGCGCAGATCAGCGAGTTGATGCACGTCTCCGACAAGATCGGCGGGCTCAACGCCGCGCGCTTCGGCAGCTGGACCCCCGCGTTCACCCCGGAAAACGCCAAGCAAGCTCTATTGGCGTTCAAGGGCGACGTTTACACCGGCATGAATGCGCAAACCCTCAGCGAAGCCGATTTCGACTACGCCCAAAAACACTTGCGCATGCTCTCGGGTCTCTATGGCCTGCTGCGTCCGCTGGACCTGATGCAACCCTACCGCCTGGAAATGGGCACCAGGCTGGCCAACGCCCGGGGCAAGGATCTGTATGCCTTCTGGGGCACGCGCATCAGCGAATGGCTGAACGAAGCCCTGGTCGATCAAGGCGATGACGTGCTGCTCAACCTGGCGTCCAACGAGTACTTCTCGGCGGTCAAGCGCAACGCCTTGAACGCGCGCATCATCAATACCGAATTCAAGGACCTGAAGAACGGCCAGTACAAGATCATCAGCTTCTACGCGAAAAAGGCTCGCGGCTTGATGAGCCGCTTCGTCATCGAAGAACGCATCAACGACCCGGCCACCCTCAAGCAGTTCGACGTTCAAGGCTATCGCTACAGCACCGAACAATCCAAACCGGACAATCTGGTGTTTCTGCGCGATCACGCACCAGAGTGATGCACCCAGTCGGCGCATGACCTCCACAACTCTCGTGCGCCGACCCTTGACTCACTTCAACCTTCCCCGCCTTTTCGCCATATTTATGGCGCCAAAAATACATCGCCCAATTTTCTAACTTTAGTTTCACTCGACTTCGATCTTTTTTTTGCGTAGTGGCACTGACTTTTTTTAACAGTAGTGGCAAAAAAATATCCCGCCCAATGATCCGCCTATATATAAAGGGCGAAACGGCAAGTGCTATCAGTTTGAGAGCAGTGCCACCTTTCTCAATATTTCAAGAAATTTCAGATTTCACGATGAGCGGACTGGAACTATGTCCAAACGCGCCGCTCATACCACCGGTAACGATTCTCGCCGAGCGTGTACGAGATAACTTACGCAGATAAGCGATTCACGTAGCGAAGTTGAAACACTAACTTGCGCTGACTAATCACTGATTTGGACAACAGCAATCGGACAGGAGATAACGCGGTATGACTATCCCCTACAAGGCCACGGCAGCGCCCCTATAAACGTGCTCACCCGAGCACCCAACCGCTTGATCCACGGGCTTTCGGCCTGACATCAAGCGTGCAAGGCCGTTGCACCTGCATCCTTCCGACAGGAGGATCGGCTGCATAACAGGGCAAATCATAACAACAAGGCCTAGTTGCGCACACCTTGAGTGCATTTATTTAGACACTCGTAACTTATATGCCAGCACACGGCATTGCTGTGCCTGTAAGGCACACTTGCGAGTGCACTAAAACACGCTGAACACCATTAACTCCGGCCATCTAATGGCTTGATGTATACAGGCTTGATAACAGAGAGGTAATTGCGATGCGCATCAGCATTTTTGGTTTGGGTTACGTCGGCGCAGTATGTGCCGGTTGCCTGTCTGCACGGGGCCATGACGTCGTTGGCGTCGATGTGGCCAAAGACAAGATCGATATGATTAATGCCGGCAAATCGCCGATTGTTGAACCGGGCCTTGGTGAACTTCTGGCCCAGGGCATCCAGACCGGTCGCCTGCGTGGTACCACCAACTTCGCCGAGGCGATTCGCGACACCGACCTGTCGATGATCTGCGTGGGCACGCCGAGCAAAAAGAACGGTGATCTGGAACTGAACTACATCGAGGCAGTGTGCCGCGAAATCGGTTTTGTCCTGCGTGACAAGACCACCCGCCACACCATCGTCGTGCGCAGCACCGTGCTGCCGGGTACCGTGGCCAACGTGGTCATCCCGATTCTCGAAGACTGCTCCGGCAAGAAAGCCGGCGTTGATTTCGGCGTGGCCGTGAACCCTGAGTTCCTGCGCGAAAGCACCGCCATCGCCGACTACGACCAGCCGCCAATGACCGTCATCGGCGAATTCGACAAGGCTTCCGGCGACGTTCTGCAATCGCTGTACGAAGAGCTCGACGCACCGATCATCCGCAAGGACATCGCCGTCGCCGAGATGATCAAGTACACCTGCAACGTGTGGCACGCCACCAAGGTCACCTTCGCCAACGAAATCGGCAACATCGCCAAGGCGGTCGGCGTCGACGGTCGCGAAGTGATGGACGTGGTCTGCCAGGACAAGACCCTCAACCTGTCCCAGTACTACATGCGCCCAGGCTTCGCCTTCGGCGGCTCGTGCCTGCCAAAAGACGTGCGTGCCCTGACCTACCGCGCCGGCTCCCTGGACGTGGAAGCCCCGTTGCTCAACTCGCTGATGCGCAGCAACGAATCCCAGGTGCAGAACGCTTTCGACATCGTTTCCAGCCACGACAAACGCAAAGTCGCCCTGCTGGGCTTGAGCTTCAAGGCCGGTACCGACGACCTGCGCGAAAGCCCGCTGGTCGACCTGGCGGAAATGCTGATCGGCAAGGGCTATGACCTGAGTATCTACGACAGCAACGTCGAATACGCCCGTGTTCACGGTGCGAACAAGGACTACATCGAGTCGAAGATCCCTCACGTCTCGTCCTTGCTCAACTCCGATTTCGACGCGGTGATCAACAACTCCGACGTGATCATCCTCGGCAACCGCGACGAGAAGTTCCGCGCTCTGGTGCAGGACGTTCCACACGGCAAGCAAGTGATCGACCTGGTCGGTTTCATGTCCAAGGCCACCAGCGTGACTGGCCGGACTGAAGGTATCTGCTGGTAACGCGGTATCTGTAGGAGCTGCCGCAGGCTGCGATCTTTTGGCGCCGGCGTGATAGCTGAAGATCAAAAGATCGCAGGCTTCGCCAGCTCCTACAGGGATTCTGGCGTCATCCAGAGCGGGTGCCGCCAGTTTTCACAGGCCTGCCTTAACCCCATCGGGCCACCCCAAAGGCTCGCCCGAGATCGAGACGGATGCAGATTATGCACAGGCTAAAACACGGCCTACTCCAGGCCGCCGGTTGGCTGTTCTACCTGAGTTTACTGATGGGCCTCGCCATGGCGTTGCCCGTGTCCACGTTCGACTCCGAGTCGAAGGACTTCATTTTCCTGATTGGCGCCGTGGGTATCTGGCGCTACTCGATGGGTGCCACGCACTTTGTGCGCGGCATGATTTTTCTGTACATCGTCTACCCGTACCTGCGACGCAAAGTGCGCAAGCTGGGCAAAGCGGCTGACCCGTCCCATGTATTCCTGATGGTCACCAGTTTCCGTATCGATGCCCTGACCACTGCGCAGGTCTACAGCTCGGTGATCCGCGAAGCCATCGACTGCGGCCTGCCGACCACCGTGGTCTGCTCCATCGTGGAAATGTCCGATGAGCTACTGGTCAAAAGCCTGTGGAACCGGATGAACCCGCCGTCCCGGGTCAAGCTCGACTTCGTGCGCATTCCCGGCACCGGCAAGCGCGACGGCCTGGCCTATGGCTTCCGCGCCATCTCCCGGCACCTGCCGGATGATCGCGCCGTGGTCGCGGTGATCGATGGCGACACCGTGCTGGCTGAAGGCGTGGTGCTCAAGACCGTGCCGTGGTTCCAGCTGTTTGGCAACGTCGGCGGCCTGACCACCAACGAGTTCTGCGAAGTGCGCGGCGGCTACATCATGAGCGAATGGCACAAACTGCGTTTCGCCCAGCGCCACATCAACATGTGCTCGATGGCCTTGTCCAAGCGCGTGCTGACCATGACCGGCCGCATGTCGGTGTTCCGCGCCACCGTGGTCACCAACCCGGACTTCATCGCCGACGTGGAAAGCGACTCGCTGCAACACTGGCGCCTGGGTCGCTTCAAGTTCCTTACCGGCGATGACAAGTCGAGCTGGTTCAGCCTGATGCGCCTGGGCTACGACACGTTCTACGTGCCCGACGCGGCGATCAACACCGTTGAACACCCGCCGGAAAAGAGCTTCATCAAGGCCAGCCGCAAACTGATGTTCCGCTGGTACGGCAACAACCTGCGGCAGAACTCCCGTGCCCTGGGCCTGGGGATCAAACGCCTCGGCGTGTTCACTTCGGTGGTGCTGTTCGACCAGCGCGTGTCGATGTGGACCTCGCTGCTGGGCCTGACCGTGGCGTTGATCGCCAGCTTCAAGTACGGCACCGCGTTCATCCTGGTGTACCTGCTGTGGATCGGCATCACCCGGTTCATCCTGACCTTGTTGCTGTCGTGCTCCGGACACCGGATCGGCCCGGCCTACCCGGCGATTCTCTATTACAACCAGATCGTCGGCGCGCTGGTGAAGATCTACGTGTTCTTCCGCCTCGATCAACAGTCCTGGACTCGCCAGCCCACTTCTCTGACCCGTGATCTCGCCAGCTTTCAACGTTGGTTCAACACCTGGTCGTCTCGGACCATGACCTTCTCTGCCGGCAGCATTTTTGTCGCCGTGCTGCTGTTGATGGTCTGACCGAACTCGCCTGAATTAACTAGGAAAACGCCCCCTATGAATACCGCCGTCAACGCCAACGTAGTGCACGAATCCGAAGCCCAGCGCCAACACGCCCGAGTGAAAATCCCGGCCAAGTTGCGTTTCTTCGGCCCTGACCGGACGCCGGTCGAAGCCCGGGTGATCGACCTGTCCGCCGGTGGCCTGGCATTCAACGCCGGTCAATTGCCGCTGAAGATCGGTGACGTGTACAAGGCCCGCCTGCAATTCCTCATCGACAACCTCGGCCTGGCCATGGACGTCGAGTTGCAGGTCCGCTCCTTCGATCGCGAGACCGGACGCGCCGGCTGCCAGTTCCAGAACCTGGAACCACGGGACATCTCGACCCTGCGCCACCTGATCACTTCGCACCTGGCTGGCGACATCGTCAGCGTGGGTGAAATGCTGGCGACCCTGCAGCGCGACAATTTCACCAAGGCGCGTAAGGTCAAGGACGGCGGCCACGGCATGTCCGCGCTCGGCCGCATGAAAGCCGTGACCTTCAGCCTGGGGATCTTCGTTGTCGGCCTGGCTGCATTCGGCTTTGTTTTCAAATCGGTGTACGGCATGTACTTCGTCAGCCACGCCCAGGCCGGTCTGGTCAGCGTGCCGGGCGTGAACATCACCATGCCCCGCGACGGCACCGTGCAGAGCCTGGTGAAAGCCGACGGCGTGGCCGCCAAGGGCGCACCACTGGCGACCTTTAGCACCAGCATGCTCGACGTGCTCAAGGGCCATCTGGACGAAGACCAACTGCAACCGGCCAAGGTTGCAGAACTGTTCGGCAAGCAGATGACCGGCACCCTGACCTCGCCTTGCGACTGCACCGTGGCCCAGCAAATGGTCGCCAACGGTCAGTACGCCAGCAAGGGCGACGTGATATTCCAACTGGTGCCGCGCAACAGCGAAGCCAATGTTGAAGCGCGCTTCTCCTATCGCCAGTTCGGCGACGTGCGCCCGGGTACTTCGGTGCGCTTCCAGATCGCCGGCGAGGACAAGAGCCGCACCGGCAAGATCGTCAGCAGCACCAGCCTGAAAAGCGCCGATCTGTCTTCGGACATCCGCGTGCTGATCCAGCCGGACGAAACCCTGGACAGCTCCCTCGCCGGCCGCCCGGTGGAAGTCAACAGCGACCGTGGCCCGAACCTGAACTGGCTGATCGACAAAGCCATGGCTGTCGGTCTTTAAGTCGAGGACATGCCTGTGACCATCACAAAAATCTCGAACACACCGCAATCCCTGTGGGAGCGAGCCTGCTCGCGATGGGATCCGCGCGGTCTGTCTGATGTACCGAGTTGCCTGCATCGCGAGCAGGCTCGCTCCTACATGGGGTCTCTGTGTGCAGTGGCATTGGCGGTGAGCCTGGCCGGTTGCGCCGGCCTGCCCGACCAGCGCCTGGCCAACGAAGCACTCAAACGTGGCGATACCGCCACCGCCGCGCAGAACTACCGGCAACTGGCAGACCTGGGCTACAGCGAAGCGCAGGTCGGCCTGGCCGATATCCAGGTCGACAGTCGCGACCCGGCGCAGATGAAACAGGCCGAGGCGACTTACCGCGCCGCGGCCAGCGTTTCGCCGCGCGCCCAGGCACGCCTCGGTCGTCTGCTGGTGGCCAAGCCAGGTTCCACCGAAGCGGAACAACACGAAGCCGAAACCCTGTTGAAAAAAGCCGCCGCCGCGGGCGAAGGCAACACGTTGATCCCGTTGGCGATGCTGTACCTGCAATACCCGCACAGCTTTCCCAACGTGAACGCCCAACAGCAGATCAGCCAATGGCGTGCCGAGAACAAACCGGAAGCCGGTCTGGCGCAGGTGCTGCTCTATCGCACCCAGGGCACCTACGACCAGCATCTGGATGACGTGGAAAAAATCTGCAAGGCCGCACTCAACACCAGCGACATCTGCTACGTCGAGCTGGCAACGGTCTATCAGAAACAGGCCAAGCCCGAGCAACAGGCCGAGCTGATCAAGCAGATGCAAGCGGCGCATGCCCGCGGCAGCGTTTCGGCGCAGCGCGTCGACAGCGTTGCCCGTGTGCTCGCCGATGCGTCCCTGGGCAAGACCGACGAGAAAACTGCACAGTCGCTGCTCGAACCGATCGCACCGGCCTACCCGGCGTCGTGGGTCAGCCTCGCGCAACTGCTCTACGACTTCCCCGAACTGGGCGACGTCGACCAGATGATGAAGTACCTGGACAACGGCCGCGCCGCCGACCAGCCCCGCGCCGAACTGTTGCTGGGCAAGCTCTACTTCGAAGGCAAACTGGTGCCGGCTGACGCCAAGGTCGCCGAAGAGCATTTCCAGAAAGCCGTCGGCCGCGAAGTCGCTGCCGATTACTACCTCGGTCAGATCTATCGCCGTGGCTACCTGGGCAAGGTCTATCCGCAGAAAGCCCTCGACCACCTGTTGACCGCTGCGCGCAACGGCCAGAACAGCGCCGACTTTGCCATCGCCCAACTGTTTTCCCAGGGCAAGGGCACCAAGCCTGATCCGCTGAACGCCTACGTCTTCAGCCAACTGGCCCTGGCCCAGAACACTCCGCAAGCCACCGAGCTTGCGCAAACAATCCAAACGCAATTGCCGCCCGACCGGTTGGCCGAAGCCCAACGCCTGTTGAAACAAGAACAGGCCGTGCGCGGTGCCCTGAGCCCGAACACGCCGGAACTGCACACCCTGCAAGAAGAAGTCAGCGAGGAATCCCAATGAAGTTGAATCCATTCATGAAGGCCGGCATCGGCCTGACATTCGCGCTGATCTGGTCTTGCCCGACGCTCGCTGCGATGACTGAGACCAAGAACTTTGGCCTCGAGGTGAAGGTTACCGGCCAATCCGAAGACGACAGTGACCTCGGTACCAAGAGCGGTGGCGACGTCAACGGCGTCGGCCTCGACTTGCGTCCATGGATCTATGGCGAAAGCGGCGCGTGGAGCGCCTATGCCATGGGGCAAGCCGTGACGGCCACCGACATCATCGAGACGGACACCTTGCAAGGGACCGCCAGCGATGGCACCACGCCCACCGACAACGGTGATCGCAAGACCAAGAAAAACTACCTGGCCATGCGCGAATTCTGGGTCGGCTACAGCGGACTCACTCCGTATCCGGGCGAGCAGTTGAAGCTCGGTCGCCAACGCCTGCACAACGCCGACGGCCAATGGCGCGACACCAACATCGAAGCCCTGAACTGGACGTTCGACACAACCCTGTTGCGCGCCAACGTCGGGATCGCCGAACGTTTCAGCGAGTACCGCACCGACCTCACGGAACTCGCCCCGAAAGACAAGGATCGCCTGCACGCCTACGCCGATGCGTCGTATCAGTGGACACCGGGCAACTGGGTCGGCATTCGCGGTCATCACACCCACGACAACGGCAAGCTCGACTTCCCGGAGCCAGGTGTGCCGGCGGATTCGCTGGACAAGAAACAGAACGGCGACATCAGCTGGCTCGGCCTCACCGCCGACAGCGACGCCTACAACTGGCGCAACACCAACACAGTCAATTACTGGGGCAGCATCACCGGCATGAGCGGCGACCGCGACATCGTCAACCCGCTGAACGCTGATGGCACCGCTCCGGCACAAGCCAAATCCAGCGGCAACGTTAATGGCTGGGCCACGGACCTGGGTGTGCGTCTGCGCCTCGATCCGCAATGGCAAGTCGGTGCCGCCTATGCCCGCGCCAGCGCCGAGTACGAACAGAACGGCTTGGAAAGCAACCGCTCGAACTACACCGGTACGCGCTCGCGGGTTCACCGTTTCGGCGAAGCCTTCCGTGGCGAAATGCAAAACATGCAGACCGCGACTTTGTTCGGTTCGTGGATGCTCAACGACGAATACGACGCCAGCCTGATCTACCACAAATTCTGGCGCGTCGACGGCAACAAACCGGTCGGCAGCAATGGCATCAACGCCGTCGAAAACAACACCGACGATGCCACCGGCGCAATTCTTTCCACCACGTCCCTGCCGCTGAACGATGGCGAGAAAGACCTCGGTCAGGAGATGGACCTGGTGGTCACCAAGTACTTCAAGCAAGGCCTGTTGCCGGCGGCGTTGAGCCAGTCGATCGACGAGCCTTCGGCCCTGGTGCGCTTCCGTGGTGGCGTGTTCAAGCCAGGCGATGCGTACGGCAAGGAAGTCGATTCGTACATGCACCGCGCGTTCATCGACGTGATCTGGCGCTTCTGATGCACATTGCGAAGGGAGTCTCCCAGATGAATCATCCAGCCCGAAAAGGCTCGATCAGCCTGTTGGCCGGCGCGATGCTGCTGGCCAGCGCGACTGCCTTCGCCAATGTGGAACCGGCGAAGCCGGTAACCACGGCCAAGGAACTGCAACAGGCCAAGACCTACACCGTCAGCAGCGCACCGACCGCGCCGCTGGAACTGGCCACGCCGAAACTGCCGGACGTTTCCGGCTACACAGCCGAAGCCATCGCCGCGAAGATCGTGCGCAGCAAACCGGGCAAGATCAGCCTGCGCCGGATGATGCAGGAAGACGCCCTGAAGGACTTCATCGGCGGCGACAACAAGATGGCCGAGTGGGTGGTGCGTCAGCACGGCATCCCACAGGCGATCTTCGTCGACGACGGCTACATGAACCTCAAGGACCTGGCGAAAAAAATCCCCAAGCAGTACTTCAGCGAAACCTCGCCGGGTGTGTTCCTCTCGCGGTTGCCGATCGTGGTCGGTCGTCACGGCATTCTGGAAATCGACAAGCAGACCCAGGAACTGCGCCTGTCCCAGGAGGCCGGTGCGTTCCTGGTCAACGACGGCCAGTTGTTTGTGCGTGACACAAAAATTACCGGTTGGCGCGAGAAGGACAACGGCCCGGCGACGTTCACTTCGCCGAAGGAATTCCGTCCGTTCCTGCTGTCCTGGGGCGGCACCGAGACCTACATCGCCAACAGCAAGATCGCCAGTTTCGGTTACGCCAACAGTAAGTCCTACGGCGTGAGTATTTCCCAATACACGCCGAACATGGCCAAGGTGCTCAAGCGTCCTGAGCCAACCGGCTGGATCGTCGGCTCCGAATTCTCGGACATGTGGTACGGCTTCTACTGCTATGAAACCCGCGACTTCGTGGTCAAGGGCAACACCTACAAAGACAACATCGTCTACGGCATCGACCCGCACGACCGTTCCCACGGCCTGATCATTGCCGACAACACGGTGTTTGGTACGAAGAAGAAGCACGGGATCATTATTTCCCGTGAGGTCAACGACAGCTTCATCTTCAACAACCGCAGCTACGACAACCACCTCTCAGGGCTGGTGATCGACCGTAATAGCGTCAACAACCTGATTGCCCACAACGAGATCTACCAGAACCACACCGACGGCATCACCCTCTACGAGAGTGCCGACAACCTGCTGTGGGGCAACCGCGTGTTGAGCAACAAGCGCCACGGCATCCGCATTCGTAACAGCGTGAACATCCGCCTGTACGAAAACGTCGCCATGGCCAACGGCCTGACCGGTGTCTACGGGCACATCAAGGACCTGAGCAACACCGACCGTGACATCAAGCTCGACCCGTTCGACGCCCAGGTATCGCTGATCGTGGTCGGCGGTGAACTGGCGGCCAACGGCAGCGGGCCGCTGTCCATCGACTCGCCGCTGAGTGTCGAGTTGTATCGCGTGTCCATGCTCGCCCCGACCAAATCCAGCGGCATCAGCTTTTCGGGGATTCTCGGCGAGCGCCAGGATGAAATTCTCGACCTGCTGGTGCGCCAGCAGAAAGCCGTGCTGATCGACCCTGTCGAACGCCAGACCGAAATGCGGGACTGAGGATAATTTTATGCACCCACACTTGATCAAATTACTCAGCCTGTCGGCCCTGACCGCCGGCATTCTCGCGGCCAGCGGTGGTGTTCGCGCCGATGAGGTCAAAGCACCCAGCTTCACTGCGGAACCGTGCTGCAGCCTGTGCCCGGCCGCCCACGATCCGAAGAACTACACCACCCGTTACCAGCAGAACTTCACCACGCTGGTGCAGGCCCAGGGTGACTGGTTGTTCCGTACGCAAGAAGACTTGCGCACCGAATTCGACACCACGCCCGCCGGCTACAAACGCATGAAACAACTGCACGATGCGTTCAAGAGCAAAGGCGTGGAACTGGTTGTCGTGTACCAGCCGACCCGTGGCCTGGTGAACCGCAACAAGCTCAACCCGGCGGAGAAGGCCAGCTTCGACTTCGACAAGGCGCTGCAGAACTACAAGTCCATGCTCGGTCGTTTCGCGCAGATGGGCTACGTGGTCCCGGACCTGTCGCCACTGACCAACGAGTCGTTGCCCGACACCCTGCCCGCCCACGATTTCTACTTCCGTGGCGACCAGCACTGGACCCCGTACGGCGCCCAGCGCACGGCGAAAATCGTCGCCGAGAAGGTCAAGCAGCTGCCTGAATTCGCCGACATTCCCAAGCGCGAATTCGAGACCAAAAAGTCGGGTCGCATGGGCAAGACCGGAACCTTGCACAACATGGCCGGTCAACTCTGTGGCACCAGCTACGCGATCCAGTACATGGATCAGTTCACCACCGAGCCGAAGGGCGAAGCGGGCGATGGCGATTTGTTCGGCGATTCCGGCAACCCGCAGATCACCCTCGTGGGTACCTCCCACAGCGGCAAGAACTACAACTTCTCCGGTTTCCTCGAAGAGGCCATCGGTGCCGACATCCTCAACGTAGCGTTCCCCGGCGGCGGCCTGGAAGGTTCGATGCTGCAGTACCTGGGCAGCGACGAGTTCCAGAAAAACCCGCCGAAGATTCTCATCTGGGAATTCTCGCCGCTGTACCGCCTCGACCAGGAAACCATCTACCGCCAGATGATGGCGCTGCTGGACAACGGTTGCGAAGGCAAGGATGCACAGATGTCCGGCAGCGCCACGCTCAAGCCGGGCAAAAACGAGTTGATGGTCAACAGCAAGAACATGGACCTGCGCAACGGTAGTCATCAGGTCGACATCCGTTTCGCCGACACCTCGGTGAAAACCCTGCAAGCCACCCTCTGGTACATGAACGGTCGCCACGAGGACATCAAGATCGACAAACCGGAAACCTCCGAGACTGACGGGCGTTTCGCTTTCGAGTTGCGCACGGACGAAGACTGGGCCTCGCAAAACCTGCTGGCCGTTGAAGTCCAGGGCCCGGAACAAGCGGGTGCCGCGCCACAGAAAGTCGAAGCGAAAATCTGCAAACGCAACGTATTCCCGGGCGCCGAACAGCGTACTGCTTCGGTCGGGCAATGAGGTCTGCTATGCGCTATCCGAAATTTTCAACTCTGTTGGCACCGACGCTCTTGAGCCTGGCGATGTTCGCCGGGGCCACGCAAGCGGCTGCGCCACTGCGTCCACCCCAGGGCTATTTTGCGCCTGTGGATAAATTCAAGACGGGCGACAAGAGCGAAGGCTGCGATGCAATGCCGACGCCGTACACCGGCTCGTTGCAATTTCGCAGCAAGTACGAAGGCTCGGACAAGTCCCGCGCGACCCTGAACGTGCAGTCGGAAAAAGCCTTCCGCGAAAGCACCGCCGACATCACCAAGATCGAGCGCGGCACCAGCAAGCGCGTGATGCAGTTCATGCGTGACGGCCGCCCGGAACAACTGGAATGCACGTTGAGCTGGCTGACGGCCTGGGCCCAGGCCGATGCCTTGATGTCCAAGGACTTCAACCACACCGGCAAGTCGATGCGCAAATGGGCGCTGGGCAGCATGGCTTCGGCGTACATCCGCCTGAAGTTTTCCGACTCCCACCCGCTGGCCACCCATCAACAGCAAGCGCAGTTGATCGAAGCCTGGTTCAGCAAGATGGCCGACCAGGTGGTCAGCGACTGGGACAACCTGCCGCTCGACCAGACCAACAACCACTCGTACTGGGCCGCCTGGTCGGTGATGGCCACTTCCGTCGCCACCAACCGCCGCGACCTGTTCGACTGGGCGGTTAAGGAATACAAGGTCGGCGCCAGCCAGGTCGACGCCGACGGCTACCTGCCCAACGAACTCAAGCGCCAGCAAAGGGCGCTGGCCTACCACAACTACGCCCTGCCGCCGCTGGCGATGATCGCCAGTTTCGCCCAGGTCAACGGTGTGGATCTGCGCCAGGAAAACAACGGCGCGCTCAAACGCCTGGGTGACCGGGTGTTGTCCGGGGTGAAAGACCCGGACCAGTTCGAGAAAAAGAACGGCAAGGAACAGGACATGACCGACCTGAAGGAGGACATGAAATTCGCCTGGCTCGAACCGTTCTGCTCGCTCTACACCTGCTCGCCGGAGGTGCTGGCGAAGAAGCACAAGATGCAACCGTTCAAGACCTTCCGCCTCGGCGGTGACCTGACCAAGGTCTACGACCCGGCCAATGAAAAGGGCAGCAAAGGTTCCTAGACCAGACACAACCCCCTGTAGGAGCTGCCGAAGGCTGCGATCTTTTGATCCTGCTTTTAAAGATCAAGATCAAAAGATCGCAGCCTTCGGCAGCTCCTACAGGGTCGGTGTCGAAAGTGAGTTTTGTGAGTTACCCCCCGGATTTCTGTGGGGGGTTTGGGGGGGCCGTTGGCCCTTGACTGTTGGTTCAAACAAGGAGAGATCGGGATGGTTTTTTCGTCCAACGTGTTCCTGTTTTTGTTCTTGCCGATCTTTCTCGGCTTGTACTACCTGAGCGGGCAACGCTATCGCAATTTGCTGCTGCTGATTGCCAGCTACGTGTTCTACGCCTGGTGGCGTGTGGACTTCCTCACACTGTTCGCGGCGGTTACGCTGTGGAACTACTGGATCGGCCTGAAAGTCGGTGCCGCCGGGGTCAGGACCAAACCGGCGCAGCGCTGGCTGCTGCTCGGCGTGGCCGTCGACCTGTGCATCCTCGGCTACTTCAAGTACGCCAACTTCGGCGTCGACAGCATCAACGCGATGATGACGTCGGTGGGTCTTTCGCCATTCATCCTGACCCACGTGCTGTTGCCGATCGGGATCTCGTTCTACATCTTCGAGTCCATCAGCTACATCATCGACGTCTACCGTGGCGACACCCCGGCGACCCGCAACCTGATCGACTTCGCGGCGTTCGTGGCGATCTTCCCGCACCTGATCGCCGGCCCCGTGTTGCGTTTCCGCGACCTGGCCGACCAGTTCAACAACCGCACCCACACCCTCGACAAGTTCTCCGAGGGCTGCACGCGGTTCATGCAGGGTTTCATCAAGAAAGTCTTCATCGCCGATACCCTGGCGGTGGTGGCCGACCACTGCTTCGCCCTGCAAAATCCGACCACGGGCGATGCCTGGCTCGGCGCGCTGGCGTACACCGCGCAGCTGTATTTCGACTTCTCCGGTTACAGCGACATGGCCATCGGCCTGGGCTTGATGATGGGTTTTCGCTTCATGGAAAACTTCAAGCAGCCTTACGTCAGCCAGTCGATCACCGAGTTCTGGCGGCGCTGGCACATCAGCCTGTCGACCTGGCTGCGTGACTACCTGTACATCACCCTCGGCGGCAACCGCAAAGGTACGCTGATGACCTATCGCAACCTGTTCCTGACCATGCTGCTCGGTGGTCTGTGGCACGGCGCGAACATCACCTACATCGTCTGGGGTGCGTGGCACGGCATGTGGCTGGCGATTGAAAAAGCCATCGGCCTGAATACTTCTCCACGCAGCTTCAACCCGATCCGCTGGGTGACGACCTTCCTGCTGGTGGTGATGGGCTGGGTGATCTTCCGCGCGGAAAACCTGCACGTCGCCGGGCGCATGTACGGCGCGATGTTCAGCTTCGGTGACTGGTCGCTGTCGGAACTCAACCAGGCCAGCCTCACCGGCCTGCAAGTGGCAACGCTGATCGTGGCTTACGTGACCCTGGCGTTCTTCGGCCTGCGGGATTTCTACACCAATCAGCCTCCGGTGAAGACCAAGCCTGCAGTGAACATCGACGCCGACGGCCCGGCCGCTGCGACACCGGGAACGATCAAGGCCGTGCCTGGGGATAACCCGGCAAACATTCACCAGCCAGGCTACACCGTCGGCGTCGAAGCCCAGGTGCAACCGGCCTACTGGACCGCTGACTGGTCGCGCTACGTGATGCGTGCGCTGGTGCTGCTGCTGTTCATCGCCTCGATTCTCAAACTCTCGGCGCAAAGCTTCTCGCCGTTCCTTTACTTCCAGTTCTGAGGGATCTGACCATGACCCGCTCATTACGCATCTTCTACATCGCGCTGTTCCTGGTGACCCTGCTGGTGCTCGGTCTGTGGTCGGTGCGCAGCTTCTTCGGCTTCAGCACCAACGCCGATGCGACAGTGCTCAACGGTCGCTGGACCAAGGCCGTGGAAACGCATTACGACGACGAGTTCCCGATCAAGCGCCTGGGCACCAACCTCTGGGCCGCGCTGGATTTCAAACTGTTCAACGAAGGTCGTCCGGGCGTGGTGCTCGGTCGCGACCAGTGGTTGTACAGCGATGAAGAATTCCACCCGGTGGTCAACGAAGAGCTGAACCTGCAAGGCAACTACGCGCTGGTCGAAGGCGTGCGCCAGACCTTGAAGGAAAAAGGCGTGCAACTGGTGATGGCGGTGGTGCCGGCCAAGGTGCGCCTGTACCCGGAACACCTCGGTGAAGTGAAACCGGCGAGCATCCACGCCAACCTCTACAAGGACTTCCACCAGCGCCTGGCCGCCGACCGGATTCCGGCCCCTGACCTGCTCGGCCCGCTGCAACAGGCCAAGCAGGATGGCCAGCAAGTGTTCCTGCGCACCGACACCCACTGGACGCCGCAAGGCGCCGAGATCGCTGCCAACCGTCTGGCCAAAACCATCGCCGACAAGTATCCGCTGAGCGGCGAGCCGCAGCGCTTCGTCACCGAACCTGCGGAAACCGTCACCCACAAGGGCGACCTGCGTCTGTTCCTGCCACTGGACCCGCTGTTCGAAAACCTGATGCCCAAGCAAGAAACCTTGCAGAAGCGCAATACGGTCGCGGCAGAAGATCAGCCCGCCGGCGACGACGCGCTGTTCGCCAACACCGAAGTGCCGGTGGCCCTGATCGGCACCAGCTACAGCGCCAACCCCAACTGGAACTTCGTCGGCGCGCTCAAGCAGGCGCTGCACAGCGACGTGGTCAATTACGCCGAAGACGGCCACGGCCCGATTCTGCCGATGCTCAGCTACCTGAAAAGCGATGCCTTCAAGAACAGCCCGCCACAGGTGCTGATCTGGGAGTTCCCTGAACGATATCTGCCCGTGAACAACGAAATCGGCGACGCCGACCCGCAGTGGGTCGCAGAGCTTAAACAAGCCGGCGCCCGCCAACAAAACGTAGCCAACATCAACAAATCCGAGACGCCCGACCGGGCGCAAAACTGAAAGAGAGGTACACCATGACTTTCACTACAACTCCTCGTCGTCTCGCTAAAAGCTTTGCCCTGGTTGCCGGCCTCAGCGTGCTGTCGGTACAGGCTTTCGCCGGTGGCGACGCCGCCCTGTACGGCCCGACCGCACCGAAAGGCTCGACCTTCGTGCGCATCTACAACGCCAGCAACGCCGAAGTCAGCGCCACCGTCGGCAGCACCAACCTGAGCGACGTCGCGCCACTGTCCAGCAGTGACTTCAGCTTCATGCCGGGCGGCGACTACAGCGCCAAGGTCGGTAGCCAGAGCCTGCCGGTGAAATTGGCCGGCGACCACTATTACACCTTGGTCAACAACGCCAGCAGCGCACCGCAACTGATCGAAGAGCCGCCGTTCAAGAACAAGCAGAAGTCCCTGGTACGCATGCAAAACCTCAGCGACAAGGCGCTGACCCTGAAGACCGCCGATGGCAAGACCGACGTGGTCCCGAACGTGGCAGCCAAAGGCCGTGGCGAACGTGAAATCAACCCGGTGAAGGTCAGCCTGGCGCTGTATGACGGCGCAACCAAAGTCGGCGACGTAAAACCGGTCGCCCTGGAACGCGGTGAAGCCGCGGTGCTGTACGTCACCGGCAGCGGCAGCAGCCTGTCGCCGGTCTGGGTGAAACGCCCGGTGTCGACGCGCTAATGATTTTTCCGCAGAGGTAACGTCGATCTCTGTAGGAGCTGCCGCAGGCTGCGATCTTTTGATTCTCAGCGTCATTGAATACGCCAAAAGATCGCAGCCTTCGGCAGCTCCTGCACAGGCAGCGCAACCCCTGCGACACGGAACAAAAACAAGAGTGAAACGACAGAACGCAGTAGCTCTAACCAATCGATATTCAAGGAGTAACAACATGATTCCGGTGATCTTGTCAGGTGGTAGTGGCTCACGTCTTTGGCCGCTTTCCCGCAAACAATTCCCTAAACAGTTCCTGGCCCTGACCGGCGAACACACCCTGTTCCAGCAAACCCTGGAACGCCTGGTGTTCGAAGGGATGGACTCGCCAATCGTGGTCTGCAACAAGGACCACCGCTTCATCGTCAACGAGCAATTAGCGGCGCGCAAACTGGAAACCCAACGCATCCTGATGGAACCGTTCGGTCGCAACACCGCGCCGGCCGTGGCCCTGACTGCGATGATGCTGGTCAGTGAAGGTCGCGACGAGCTGATGCTGGTACTGCCGGCCGACCACGTGCTGGAAGACCAGAAGGCCCTGCAACGCGCCCTGGCCCTGGCCACCGTCGCCGCCGAAAACGGTGAAATGGTGCTGTTCGGCGTGCCGGCCACCAAGCCGGAAACCGGTTATGGCTACATCAAGTCGACCAACGACTCGCTGCTGCCTGAAGGTGTCAGCCGCGTCTCGCACTTCGTCGAAAAACCCGACGTGAAGCGCGCCACCGAGTTCGTCCAGTCCGGCGGTTACTTCTGGAACAGCGGCATGTTCCTGTTCCGCGCCAGCCGCTTCCTGGAAGAGCTGAAGAAGCACGATCCGGACATCTACGACACCTGCCTGCTGACCCTGGAACGCAGCCATCAGGATGCCGACACCATCACCTTCGACGAAGCCACCTTCGCCTGCTGCCCGGACAATTCCATCGACTACTCGGTGATGGAAAAAACCCAACGCGCCTGCGTCGTGCCGCTGACCGCTGGCTGGAGCGATGTCGGCTGCTGGTCGTCGTTGTGGGAAGTCAATAAAAAAGACGCCAACGGCAACGTCACCAAAGGCGACGTGGTGATCCAGGACAGCAAAAACTGCATGATCCACGGCAACGGCAAACTGGTGTCGGTGATCGGCCTGGAAAACATCGTCGTGGTCGAAACCAAGGACGCCATGATGATCGCCCACAAGGACAAGGTCCAAGGCGTGAAACAGATGGTCAACACCCTCAACGAACAAGGCCGCAGCGAAACCCAGAACCACTGCGAGGTCTACCGTCCGTGGGGCTCCTACGACTCGGTGGACATGGGCGGGCGCTTCCAGGTCAAGCACATCTCGGTCAAACCGGGCGCTTGCCTGTCGCTGCAGATGCACCACCACCGCGCCGAACACTGGATCGTGGTCAGCGGCACCGCCGAGGTGACCTGTGACGAGAACGTGTTCCTGCTGACCGAGAACCAGTCGACCTATATTCCGATTGCTTCGGTGCATCGCCTGCGTAACCCGGGGAAGATCCCGTTGGAGATCATCGAGGTGCAGTCGGGGAGCTATCTGGGTGAGGACGATATCGAGCGGTTTGAGGATATCTACGGGCGCTCGACGCCGATTGAGCGTGGGGTTGCGGTGAAGACTATCGCGCAGTAAGCGATTGGTACTAAAGAAGCCCTCATCCAGTCCGCTGCGCTCCCTATCCGCAGTGGGTTGGGTGGGGGCTTTTTTTCTGTTGCTACCAGAGACGGCCTTGCGACGTTGAGTTTTCAAGATGTTATGCGAAAGGCCAATATATTTGTGTTTGTTTGGTAAACAACCTTACTTCGTCGAGATTATAATCAGGCGCCTTAAAAATATCCCCCTGCCCACGCTTTTTATAAAAGTCGTCAGCACGAAAAAGCTGCTCCCCTTCAAAATCAGGTACGCGAATTGAATTGGGATCTGCCGGATTTGAACGAACCATTGGAATACGATCGGATATAAATGTACTCGAAAAATCGACACCGTTTCTTTGAAGGAAATGCAACGTATGAATTTTCTGTTCCATATTAGGCTGATAGTGACCACTTTTGTTCTCTATAAACACGATACGCCCCTTATACAATGTCATCATCCCAGCATCCAACACCCTGCCACCTGCAAATGCGCTGGAATGATGAAACTTATAGTCTTGTTGCTTGTAAATCACGAGCTGCTTATTATTTGGAGAGTCAGCATCCCAACCTAGCACATAATTCATTTGTGAGCGCTTCCAGTCAAACGCCGTAGTAGTTTTAGGGGTTTTCACTGTTACTAACTTCCCTCCAATAGAAATATCAGCTGACGAAGTTAATAGCTGGCTCTCACCTAAAGAAGTCAATGAATAAATCCGTTTATTCATTATAGAAACCGTGTGAAACCGGCGTTCTTCGTCCGAAAAATATACAACCCCTCTGAACTGCCGAGAGCTGTCGGTAACCCGTGATGGGTCAGATATGTTTTCGGCGGCATACTGAGGTGAACGCTTGCTACCTAACATCGGATGACTTAAGGATTCAGAACGCGTCTCAGGATAAAGTAGGGAAATGGCACGCTGCCACCTCTCTCCTACCAGTCCATAAGCATCTTTTTTATTAACCGGATTATTGGTAACTGCTGCAAAAAAATTTTGACCATCTGCGTCCGATGCCGGATCCGGGTTCAACCACCGCTGCCACCCCGCCATGTAATACCTGAACCCATAGTAGTAAAGCCCCGTCGCATCCCGCTCCTTCCCCGAATAACGCACCGTTCTGTAACTCGCTTCTACCTCCCCGCGTCCGGCGAACCACGCGGTCGTGCCAAACGGGTGATAACGCTCCTGGCTGATCACTTCACCGTCCTTATCAAGCTCCAAGGTGCAGGAGCCCAAGTGGTCGTTGAGGTGGTAGCGATACTGATCATTGCCCATGCCGTTCGGCGGCTCGGACTCCCAATGCAATACCCGCACACTGCTGCGCCCGGTCTGCACGCTGATCACCTGCAAGACTTCGCCCATGCCACTGTGGTTACGCAGCTCCAGATTCGGCAGATAACGGGTTTCAGCGATCAGCGTCCGTACATCTGTGTGGGTCTCACGGACTTTACGCAGGCGCATGCCGTCAGCGCCGTAGACATAACGTTCGCGGTCGTTGGTACCTGAGTCACGTTCCACTGGCCGCACTTCGCCCAACTGGTTGCGCAGGTCCCATGCCAAGGCCTGCCCCGGTTGCAGGTTGAGCAAGTTACCGTTGCCATCGAAGTCTTGGCGGAAGTCGTCCTCACCGGGGTCAACGCCTTCCAGTACCGGCAGGCAACGGTTGCTGTGCGCCGCCGCGACCAGTCGATGGCCATGACTTTGCGGACCTTCGTGGGTCAGCTCCAGCAGATTGCTGCCCGCATCGTAGCGATAGGTCTGGCGGTAGTTGGCGCGGGGCGCAGGGTCATCGAAAGTCGAAAACTGTGGACCCTTATTGGCGCCGCCCGCTTCCCAGCCGGTGGCTTCGATCAGTTGCGAGAGGCTGTCGTACCCATAACGATTGACCGGCTCAATCCGCTGGTTGGCAAAGTAGCGAATCGGCTGCGGCGCATCCTCGATGCTCAGCACATTGCCCACCGGGTCGTAGGCGTAGCGCAGGTCTTGCAGGGCTTCGTTGCCGCGTTGCGCCTGGAGGCGGATCAGGCGCCCATTCTGCGCGTCGTATTCCTGCGTGGTGATCACGCCGTTGCCGGCGACTTCCCGTTCGGTCTGGCCATGGGCGTTGTAGGCGATGGCGTTGATCAGCGTTTTCGGAGTGGATGCGCCGTTGAGTTGCAGACGCACCGCGCGCAACTGGCCGTCGAGGGTCTGGCTGAACAACTGGCGGTGACCTTTCGCATCGGTCTGATGGGAGACCTCGCCCAATGCGTTGACCTGTGAACGGGTGGTGGCGCCCTCGCCCGGTTCCAGCAGCAACTCGCGATCCGCTATCGACTCGGGCCAGTCCGGCAACGTCAGGTCGTTCAGAAAATGCCGCGTCTGCTCCAGCACCGCGCCGTGCAAGCCGAACTCGGTAAACCGCTGCGTGCCCGCCGGGTCATCATGGCGAATCAGTTGCCCGCATTGGTTGTGCTCGGTAGCGACCTGATCGCTCGCGCCATAACCCAAACGCTCCGTGCAAAGCGCATCGCCGTCCACGGCTTGCTCGAACACCGATACCGGGCGCAGTTGAGTGTCGTACCGCATCCAGCGCTGCGAGTCCCGGCCATCCCAGTGGTGGAGCGGTTGCCCCGCCTCACCCGACAGCGCCACACGCCACCCGGCATCGACGCTGTTGGTACTCAACACCGCGCCGGACAGGGCGTAAACCGTTTGCAGATTGGCCGGTGCCGAAGCGTCCAGAAACAACCGCGGGTCCCACTGCGCAATCACTCGCCCTGCCCAATCATGGACCGTACGGTTGACCCGTGCCTGAGGAGGCACACCTTCAATGTCACGCCAGTAACCCACAGCGCGGACTGGCAACCCCCGAGGGTCCCTTGCAGTCAGGCTTGGGGTGTGGCGGTGGATTGAAAGGGTTGCTGGCACTGTAGCCGCTCCGGAATCACTCCCCTCATCTAAGCCTGTCGATCAAGTGCCCCGCTACTGTCAGAAATTACAGGGCCGACAGACGGCCTTCTGTACCATCGGCACGCCCCGCCCATCGCCAACCCCACCTGCGCTTAGGTAGGATGACCCTCTCTATTCCCGAGATTTACGTCATGTTCATCGGCGTCCTGCTGGTCATCACCTGGCTGATCCTGTTGTTGCGCTATCCAGCCAAGGCCTTGCCCGTTTCCATGGCCGCCGCCGCGGGGTTGGGCATCGTCGCCACCTGGGTCATCTGGATGGATCACCGCGAACTCAAGCAGCTGCAACGCCTGGAGTTGCGCATCAGCTACGCGCCTCAGCAATGTCCCGCCGATCGGCCACTGCAATTGACCCTGAACAACGGCAATGACGTGCCGCTAACCGAGCTGCGCTGGCGAGTGGCGGCTTATGCACCGGGCGATACGGTGAACCTGGCCGACAACCAATACACCGCCCCACGCTATCGCGGCCCCGGCGAATTGCAGGCCGGTGGCAACTGGGAAGATTGCTTGCCGCTGCCGCCATTGCGTCCTGGCTACCGTCCGGAAACCCTGGAGTTTCGCGCCGAGCGGTTGCAGGGTAGTTTTTCCGACTGATCCCTCCCCCATTTTTTTGCACAAGGAATGCGCCATGCCCGTTGCGTTGATTACCGGTTGTTCCAGTGGCATCGGCCGTGCCCTTGCCGATGCGTTCAAGGGCGCTGGTTATGAAGTCTGGGCCAGTGCGCGCAAGGTCGAAGATGTCGCCATGCTGAGCGCTGCCGGATTTACCGCCGTGCAACTTGACGTAAACGACGGTGTTGCCCTTGAGCAGTTGAGCGACCGCATCAACCAGGAGCGCGGTGGTCTCGACGTGCTGATCAACAACGCGGGTTATGGCGCCATGGGACCACTGCTCGATGGCGGCGTACCGGCCATGCAACGCCAGTTCGAAACTAATGTGTTCGCTGTCGTTGGCGTCACTCGCGCGATGTTTCCTGTGCTGCGCCGGACCAAAGGATTGGTCGTGAATATCGGCAGCGTTTCGGGTGTGTTGGTCACGCCATTCGCCGGCGCCTACTGCGCCTCGAAAGCCGCCGTGCATGCCTTGAGCGATGCCTTGCGCATGGAACTGGCGCCGTTCGGCGTGCGAGTGATGGAAGTCCAGCCGGGGGCCATCGCTTCCAGCTTCGCCAGGAATGCCGGGCACGAAGCCGAGCAACTGATCAGTGAGCAATCGCCATGGTTTCCGCTGCGCGAAGGCATTCGCGCCCGGGCCAGGGCTTCCCAGGACAAACCGACCCCGGCCAGTGAATTCGCCGCCGGATTGCTCAAGGCTGTGCAGCAGAACAAACCTGCGCGACTGGTGCGCCTGGGCAATGGCAGTCGTGCATTGCCGCTGATGGCCAGTTTGTTACCCAAGGGTTTGCTCGAATCCGGGCTGATGAAGCGGTTCGGGTTGCGCGGGCAGCTCTGAAACCGAGTCGCCGCTATCGCGAGCAGGCTCACTCCTACATTGAAATGCGTTTCCCTGTAGGAGTGAGCCTGCTCGCGATGGCGTCAGAACAGACACTGCAAAATTTCAGGAATGACTTCCATGACCGACTACACCGAATACTTCGACGAAGTGATCCAGGCCCACGTAGCCATCGAACAATGGCTGGCCGAAGAGCGGGACGCGTCCGAACTCGAACAACTGTTGACCCGTTTTTCGCCGCAGTTCTCCATGGTCTCGCCGCTCGGTCGGGTGCTGGATTTTGACGCGCTGAAAGAATTGTTCACGCTGGCGGGCGGCAAGAAACTCGGGTTCCGCATCGAGCTCAGTGAGTTGCGTGGCATTGCGTTGTACGACGGCGGCGCGACCGTGAGTTACCGCGAACAACAGACCGATGCGACCGGACTGCACTCGGATCGTCGCTCCACGGTGGTGTTTGAAAAACACGCCGATGGCCGGGTGATCTGGCGGCATCTGCATGAGACGTTTTGCAAGGAGTGAACCTCTGTCTTATGCCTGCGAGACCGAACCGGTCTACCTGTCATGCACCATTGTCCTGCTTCACCACCACCGTGCACGTGATCCCCGCCGCCAACAGCACCCCTTCCGGCACTTCATCGATGTGGATGCGCACCGGCACCCGTTGCGCCAGGCGAACCCAGTTGAAGGTCGGGTTTACATCGGCGATCAACTCGCGGCTCTCCGGGTTGTCGCGGTCGTAGATGCCACGCGAGATGCTTTCCACGTGGCCCTTGAGTACTTCGCCGCTCATCAGTTGCATGTCGGCCTTATCACCCACGCGCACATGGGGCAGCTTGGTTTCTTCGAAGAAGCCGTAGACCCAGAACGAGTTCATGTCGACCACGGCCATTTTCGCCTCGCCGATGCGCGCGTAGTCGCCGCGATGCACGTTGAGGTTGGTGACATAGCCGTCTACCGCCGCACGCACTTCAGTGCGTTTGAGATTGAGTTCGGCGGCTTCCAGTTGCGCCTTGGCCTGTTGGTAATCGGCCAGGGCCGAGTCAGCAAGATTGCTGGCGTCGTCACGGTTTTCCCGGGAGATCACCAGGTTGTCCATATCGGCTCGACGATAGGCGTTGACCTTGCGCATCTCCCAGGTCGCCTTGCGCGATGCCACCAGACTTTGAGCCTGCTTGACTGCAAGACGGTAGTGCTCGGGGTCGATCTGCATCAGCAAATCGCCCTTCTTCACCAGTTGGTTGTCGCGCACCGGCACGTCCACCACTTCGCCGGTAACGTCGGCGGCGACGTTGATGATGTCGGCGCGCACGCGGCCGTCACGGGTCCACGGCGTGTTCATGTAGTGCTCCCACAAGGAGCGGCCGATCCACAGCGCGAGGGCCAGCACCAGCAAGGTCGCGAGCAGGCTGAAAAACTTTTTCATCGGGGCATTCTCAGTGATAGAGAGTCAACGGTAGACAGTCAGCGCCAACGCGCCGAACAGACAGGTAAACAGGCTCAGGCGCAGCAACGCCGGGTGCCAGAAGAAGCGGTACAGATCGAACCCGGACAGGAACCGGTCGAGCGCCCAGGCAAGCGCCGCCGCGATGAAAAACATCAGGGTCATGGTCGGCATGTACACGCCGTGGAAGGCGAATTCACGAGGCATGTGCAAGTCCTTGTGGCTGGTTGCTGGCGAAGGTGGCAAGCGGTGATTGCGGGTCGAGCAGCGAGGTGCGGATGAAGTGCAGGTAGCTCTTCACCCGGCGCAACGCCGAGGTATCGAAGTGTGGGGCGAAGGGTTCGTCGGTGGACTGCACACGGCTGATGGCGTGATCGACTGCGACCAGAGCGCGTTCGAGGTTGCTGCTGTTCGGTTGCAGGAACAGCCGCACCAGTGCACGCCCCATCACCCGGATCGACTGGCGCCATGGCTGGGATTCGGCATAGGCCGGATGCACCGGCAGAATCGCCTGTTCCTTGCGCAATTCGATGATCGCGTGACCGACTTCCAGCACCACGAACATCCAGCGCAGCAATTCGCGCTGCACTTGCGGTTGCCCCGCCGCGAAGCCGTAGGCCTGATGCACCAGATCGCGGGTGCGGCTTTCGAAGCTCGACGCCAGCCCCTTGAGCTTGCCGCTGATGGCGTACACCACCTGACCGCGCAGGTCCTGCTCCAGCCGACGCCACAACCAGCGGCTGTTGGGCGGCAGAATGATCGCCCCGGCCGCTGCGCACACCAGCATGCCCAGCACCATGGCGATGTAGTCGTTGATGAAGGTGTAGGGGTTGTAGACCGTGAGGTTGTCCGGCACCGAACCGGTGCTGAAGAAGATCAGCAAGCCCAGGCCGACGCCGACATATTGCGGCCGCGAGGTCAGGAACGAGCCGAATACGATCACCGGTGCGAGCATCACGCACAACAATGGAAATCCGTCGATCCACGGGAAAATGAAAAACATCTCGACAAAGCCGATCAGCGCCCCGAGCAATGTCCCGCACGCCATCTGAAAGGCCATGCGTTTCGGGTTCGGGGTGGCGGCGGACAAGCCCACGGTTGCAGCAGCGATCAGGGTCATGGTCGCGCCGCTCGGCCAGGCGGTTGCCACCCAGTAGCTGCCCAAAACCACCAGGATGAACGCTGCGCGAATCCCCGATGCCGCCGCGGCCATCCAGTTGGTTTGCGGGGTGAACGGCTCGTCCCAGCGCTCCCGCTCGTGACTGTGATCGGCCAGGGAGGCGTGGGTCTGCGCATAACCGTGCAGGTCGTCGACGAAGCGATAGAGCAGCTCGTACGCGGTGTGGAAATCCAGTTGTTCAGCATCGCTCGGATTTTGCTGCTGGAACGTCGCCCGCAGACAGCGTACCCGCGCCGGCAAACCTTCTTTGTATGCGGTCAGCACCGCGACCAGACGCGCCGCATCGGCGCTGGTCAGGGCACGACCGCTGAAGCCGTCGAGCAATTCGGCGAGGTCCTGCAAACCCGGTTTGATCGCCGCCGCCACCTGGTCCGCCGCGCTGTTGCGCAAGCGTTCGAGCAACTGGTGCAAGGCGTTGAAGCGCGTGGTGATGCCCATGAACTCGCTGTTCAGGCGACTGAGCCGGCCATTGCGTCGACGCATGTGCGGGTCTTCAAACACAGTGACGCTGCGCAAGCCTTCCAGGCCCACCGCTTCGGCGATGAAACGCACGTTGCCGGCCTCGAACGCATCGCGCTGACTGCGACCGCGCAAGCCGTCGGTGACGAACAGGGCGAACACGCCAAAGCGCTGATACAAGGCATTGCGCATCGCCGCGCTCGCCGATTGCGGCAGGATGGCGGCACTGATCAGGGTCGAACAGAGAATGCCCAACGAGATTTCCAGCACCCGCCAGACCGCCGCCATGAACGCACCCTCCGGATGGGCCAATGCGGGCAAGCCGACCATCGCGGCGGTGTATCCTGCGAGTACGAAACCGTAGGCGCGGAAGTTGCGGCAGCGGGCGGCGCCGGCCGTGCAGATGCCGACCCAGATCGCCAGCGAACCGAGGAACAATTCTGTGTTCTGCGCAAACAGGGCGATCAGCGCGACCATCACCGCCGACCCGGCCAAGGTGCCGAGGAAACGATAGAAACTCTTGGCGAACACCTGGCCGCTTTGCGGCTGCATGACGATGAACACGGTGATCATCGCCGTGCGCGGTTGCGGCAGCTCCAGGCGCATGGCCAGCCACAGCGTCAGGAACGCGGCGAACAGCACCTTGAAGATGTAGACCCAGGTCACGCCGTCGCTGCGTGCCCAGTCGAAGAAACCCCGGCGCCATTCCAGGGAGTACAGCCAGCGCAAGGGTGCGGGCAAGGGAGTCATGAAATCCTCTGTAGGAGCGAGCCAGCTCGCGATAGCGGAGTATCAGTCGACATCAATGTTGGATGTGCCGCCCTCATCGCGAGCAGGCTCGCTCCCACAGGTTTGGTGTTCAATTCGAGAAGCTCTTAAGTAGAGCCGGAGTTTTCGGCACATCGGTCTGGCTGTCTTTCGGCACATCGTTGCCCGCCCCCAGACCGCCGCCCAACGCCGTCACCAGCTCTGCATGAGCACTCAACCGCGCCGCCTGAACCTGCTGCTGCACTTGCTGCTGCTTGAACAGCAGGGTCTGGGCGTTGAGCACGTTGAGGTAGTCGGTCAGGCCACGCTGATAGGCGATCATCGCGATGTCGTAGGTCTTCTGCGCGGTGGCCACCGACTCGGCGGCGAAAGCCTGTTGCTTGTCCATGGACTCGCGGCGGATCAACTGGTCGGAGATGTTTTTCAGCGCGTTGACCAGGGTCTGGTTGTACTTGGCCACGGCGATGTCATACCCGGCCGAGGCTTCGCCCAGTTCCGAGCGCAAACGCCCGCCGTCGAAGATCGGCAGCGAAATCGCCGGCCCCACGCTGTAGTTGAGTTTCTTGCCGGTCAGGAACTCCAGCGCCCCGCCGCCGGTGGCCATGTAGCCGAGGCTGCCGACCAGGTCGACGTTCGGGTAGAAACCGGCATGGGCGACATCGATGCCCCGCGCCTGCGCCGCCACTTGCCAGCGGCTGGCGACCACGTCCGGGCGCTGCCCGAGCAATTGCGCCGGCAGCGAAGACGGCAGTTTCAGTGGCGCACCCAGCGACAGCGTTGGCCGCTGCAACTGCGCGCCTTCCCCGGGTCCCTTACCGGCCAGGGCCGCGAGTTGGTTGCGGCTCAAGGCGATTTCTTCGTCGAGGGCATCGAGCTGGCGATGGGTTTCCGGCAGCGGCGTCTCGGCCTGGCTGACTTCGAAATGAGTGCCGATGCCACCGTTCAGGCGTTTTTGCGCCAGCTCGAGAATCTGCTGTTGCTGCTTCAAGGTCGCTTCAACGATGTCCCGTTGCGCGTAATGCAGCGAGAGCTCGATGTAGACCCGGACGATGTTGTCCTGCAATTCGAGCTGGGCCTGGCGCGCTTCGGCGACGCTCATGTGCGCCATGTCCACGGCGCGCTCGGTGGCATTGCTTTCACGGCCCCAGAGGTCGAGGGCATAACTGAAACCCAGCGCCGCGTTGTTATCCCAGGTAGTGCTGTTGGCCAGTTCGCCGGGGCCATAGAACTGGTCGGTCGGCCAGTTGTGACGCTTGAGGGTGGACTCGCCATTGATCTGCAGGGACTCGGCTGCTTCGGCCACGCCGGCCATGGACCTGGCCTGACGCACCCGGGCGGCGGCCATGGCCAAGCTCGGGCTGCCTTGCAGGGCGAGGTCGATCCAGCGATTCAGTTGCGGGTCGCCATAGGCTTGCCACCATTGCGCGGTGGGCCAATGCGCATCTTGTGCGGCGCTCTGGATCGCTTCGTCGGTAGCCAGTGAATTGGCCTCCAGCGCCTTGCCCTGCGGGGCAATACCTCCGGTTCCGATGCAGCCGCTGATTGCCAGGGTTAAAGCCAAAACACTGAGCGGCTGAAGCGCTCTGCTGATGCGACGCGGCACTGCTGCGATTTCCTGAGGTGGGGAGATGTTCTGTGCGTAGGAGCTGCCGAAGGCTGCAATCTTTTGACGTTGCTTTTAGAAGCGAAGATCAAAAGATCGCAGCCTTCGGCAGCTCCTACAGAGGTGAGCGCAATTCTATGGGGCGGCCTGAAGGGCGATAAGCTGGGATTCCTGTGAATCTTTGTTACCGTTAACGAGATAATCCGTAGGTAGATCCTTAGTCGCCTGTAAATAAACAGAAGCTTCGTGTCACAATTTGTCATTCGACGAGAGAGCACCCCATGGACACTTTGCAAAACATGCGCGCCTTCAGTTACGTGGCCGAGGCCGGCAGCTTCACCGCCGCCGCCGTACAACTGGACACCACCACGGCCAACGTCTCGCGCGCGGTCTCCAACCTGGAAGCCCACCTGCAAACCCGTCTGCTCAACCGAACGACCCGACGTATCGCCCTGACCGAAGCCGGCAAGCGCTACCTGTTGCGCTGCGAACAGATCCTGGCCTACGTCGAAGAAGCCGAAGCCGAGGCCAGCGACGCCCACGCCCGCCCGGCCGGGCAACTGAAAGTGCACACCATGACCGGCATCGGCCAGCACTTCGTGATCGACGCCATCGCCCGCTACCGCAAGACCCACCCGGACGTGACCTTCGACCTGACCATGGCCAACCGCGTGCCGGACCTGCTCGACGAAGGCTACGACGTGTCCATCGTCCTCGCCAGCGAACTACCGGATTCGGGTTTCGTCTCCCAACGCCTGGGCATCACCTACAGCATCGTTTGCGCCTCGCCGGCCTACGTCAAAGCCAACGGCTGCGCACAAAAACCCAGCGACCTGCTCAACCACGCCTGCCTGCGCCTGGTCAGCCCGGTGATTCCGCTGGAAAAATGGGCCTTCGACGGTCCTGACGGCCAGGAAATGGTCACCATCAACAGCTCACCCTTCCTGGTGAACTCCGCCGACGCGATGAAATCCGCGATCATCAGCGGCATGGGCGTTGGCGTCCTGCCGCTGTACGCCGCGATAGAAGGCCTGCGCAACGGCACGCTGGTCCGCATGATGCCCAAATACCGCTCGCAGGAACTGAACCTGTACGCCATCTACCCGTCGCGCCAGTACCTGGATGCGAAGATCAAGACCTGGGTCGAGTATTTGCGCGGATCGTTGCCGGAATTGCTGGCGGCGCATCAGGCGGAACTGGCGGCGTATGAACTGAGCGGGAGTTTGGGTGGGGTTCGGGTGGCGAATTGATTCATCGGTTCAGAGATTGATCCCTTGTGGGAGCGAGCCTGCTCGCGATAGCGTTCTCACATTCAAATCTCTGCGAGCAGATACACCGCTTTCGCGAGCAGGCTCGCTCCCACAGTTTGAGTTGTGTACATCCTTGACGGACTGGTCGGCTGTCTGGCCGCCATCGCGAGCAAGTCGGATCGCCGCACCGTCGCTCCCACAAAAGAGCAAAAACAGATCAGCGTACACCCACGCTTCTCACCACTCATCAGGCCGAGCGTTAGCTCGCCTGCAGCTCTTGATCCACACGCCCCCTCGAGAGGCCGAGTGGAGGTTCTGCGTAGTGGGCAACCCGGCATGGATGCCGGGTTAGCCGCCCCCGGCCATGGATGGCCGATGGCGGCGGGCCCACGGAGCAGGACCGGAGCGAGGGCATGCCGAGCCTAGGCGAGGCACCGAACGTCAGGGGCAAGAGCCCTTGGTTACTTGGGGCTTTTCCAAGTGACCCGCCGTAAGGGCGGAACCGATAGCCGCCATTACCGAAGAAACGGATATGTACACGGTCACCCACAACATGGTCGGCCCAAAGGCCGCCAAGACCTAACCAAACCGCAAACTGACAGCGCCGTCAGTTAGCCGTCACCCTCCTGACCAGCAAACAGGTTTATAAAGGAAAATACCTTACCCACCTACCGACCACCCAGCCCCGGCGCCCCACTCGCATGCGAATCCAGAAAAAATCCGCCCTGCTCGTCGCCCTTCTGATCGTCCTGGCAGCGCTGGGCCTGTGGTATGCCACCAAACCGGCCAAAGCCAAACTCGCCATCTCCACCGCCATCCCCGTGCGAGTGGTCGCCGTCGCCGAAAAAGACGTACCGCGCTACGTCAGCGGCATCGGTTCGGTGCTGTCCCTGCACAGCGTCGTGGTCCGCCCGCAAATCGACGGCATTCTCACCAAAATCATGGTCAAGGAAGGCCAACTGGTGAAAAAAGACGACCTGCTGGCCACCATCGACGACCGCTCGATCCGCGCCAGCCTCGATCAGGCCCGGGCACAACTGGGCGAAAGCCAGGCGCAACTGCAAGTGGCGCAAGTCAACCTCAAGCGCTACAAGCTGCTGAGTGTCGACGACGGCGTGTCCAAGCAGACTTACGACCAGCAACAAGCCTTGGTCAACCAACTCAAGGCCACCGCCCAAGGCAACCAGGCCTCGATTGATTCCGCCGAGGTACAGCTTTCCTACACACAAATTCGCTCACCGGTCAGCGGCCGTGTCGGTATTCGCACGGTGGACGAAGGCAACTTCCTGCGCATGACCGACACCAAGGGCCTGTTCACTGTGACCCAGATCGACCCGATCGCCGTGGAGTTCTCCCTGCCGCAGCAAATGCTGCCGACCCTGCAAGGCCTGATCAACGACCCGCAACACACTCAGGTAAAGGCCTACATCGGTGCCGACACCGACGGCGAAACCGGCAACCTGCTCGGCGAAGGTCACCTGACCCTGATTGACAACCAGATCAACGCCAACACCGGCACCATCCGCGCCAAGGCCGAATTCGACAATCCGGGGCAGAAGCTCTGGCCGGGCCTGCTGGTGACGGTAAAGATTCAGACAGCCCTGGATAAAGATGCGCTGGTGGTGCCGCCGACAGTCGTACAACGCGGCCTCGACCAGCACTTCGTGTACCGGGTCAATGGGGACAAGGTCGAAGCCGTACAGGTGCAGATGGTCTATCAAGGCAGCGGCCAGGACATCATCAAGGGTGTGAAGCCGGGTGATGTACTGGTCAGCGATGGTCAGTCGCGGCTCAAGCCCGGCGCTACCGTGCAAGTGCTGACCGAGCCGCCGCAAGTGGTGCGATCGGAGGCGGCGCAATGAAGGGCCATGGTTCGGTTTCAGCCTGGTGCATCGACCACCCGGTGGCCACGGTCCTGCTGACGTTCGCCCTGGTGCTGCTGGGTGTCATAGCGTTTCCGCGCCTGCCGGTAGCGCCGTTGCCGGAGGCAGAATTCCCGACCATCCAGGTGGCCGCGCAACTGCCCGGCGCCAGCCCGGAAACCATGGCTTCCTCGGTGGCCACGCCTCTTGAAGTGCAATTCAGTGCCATTCCCGGCGTAACCCAGATGACCTCGAGCAGTGCACTGGGCTCGACCAACCTGACCCTGCAATTCACCCTCGACAAGAGCATCGACACCGCTGCCCAGGAAGTCCAGGCAGCGATCAACACCGCCGCGGGCAAACTGCCCAAGGACATGCCGAACCTGCCGACCTGGCGCAAGGTCAACCCCGCGGACAGCCCGGTGCTGATCCTCAGCGTCAACTCCTCGCTGATGCCCGGCCCGGAGCTCAGTGACCTGACGGAAACCCTGTTGTCCCGTCAGCTCAGTCAGGTCGACGGTGTAGGCCAGGTCGTCATCACCGGTCAGCAGCGTCCGGCGATCCGCGTCCAGGTTTCGGCGGACAAGCTCGCGGCCATCGGCCTGACCCTCGCCGACATCCGCCTGGCGATCCAGCAGACCAGCCTCAATCTGGCCAAGGGTGCGCTGTACGGGGAGTCGAGCATCTCGACCCTGTCCACCAACGACCAGTTGTTTCACCCGGAGGACTACAGCCAGCTGATTGTTTCCTACAAGGACGGTGCACCGGTTCATCTGCGCGATGTCGCCAAAGTCGTCAACGGTTCGGAAGATGCCTACATCCAGGCTTGGGCGGGCTCGCAACCGGGGGTCAACCTGGTGATCTTCCGCCAGCCTGGCGCCAACATCGTCGAGACCGTGGACCGCATCCAGGCCGCCTTGCCGGCACTGGAGGCGATGCTCCCCGCCTCGGTGCAGGTCAAGACGCTGATCGACCGCACCCAGACCATCCGTGCCTCGCTGCATGAAGTGGAAATCACCCTGCTGATTGCAATCATGTTGGTGGTGGCGGTAATGGCACTGTTCCTGCGCCAACTGTCGGCCACACTGATCGTGTCGGCAGTGCTCGGCGTGTCACTGATCGCCAGTTTTGCGCTGATGTATGTGATGGGCTTCAGCCTGAACAACCTCACGCTGGTAGCGATTGTGGTCGCCGTGGGGTTCGTGGTCGATGATGCGATCGTGGTGGTGGAGAACATTCACCGCCATCTCGAGGCCGGCGAAGGCATGCGCGAGGCCGCGATCAAAGGCGCTGGCGAGATCGGATTTACCGTGATTTCGATCAGCTTCTCGCTGGTGGCAGCGTTCATTCCGCTGCTGTTCATGGGCGGCGTGGTTGGGCGACTGTTCAAGGAGTTCGCCCTGACCGCCACTTCCACCATCATGATTTCAGTGGTGGTTTCGCTGACGTTGGCACCGACCCTCGCTGCACTGTTCATGCGCGCGCCAGTGCATCATGCCCACGACAAACCGGGTTTCGGTGAGCGCCTGTTGGCGTGGTACGAAAAAGGCTTGCGTCGTGCCCTCGCCCACCAGAAATTGATGATCGGCGTGTTCGGCCTGTCGCTGGGGTTGGCGGTCGCCGGTTACATATTTATCCCTAAAGGTTTCTTCCCGATTCAAGACACCGGCTTCGTCCTCGGTACCACTGAAGCGGCCGCCGATATTTCCTACGGCGACATGGTGAAAAAACACCTGGCGATGGCCGAAATCGTCGCCGCCGACCCCGCTGTCGAAACGTTCTCGCACTCAGTCGGCGTCTCGGGCAGTAACCAGACCATCGCCAACGGCCGCTTCTGGATCACCCTGAAAAAACGCAGCGACCGCGATGTCTCCGCCAGCCAGTTCATCGACCGGATTCGTCCGCAACTGATGAAAGTGCCGGGTATCGTCCTGTACCTGCGCGCCGGCCAGGACATCAACCTCAGCTCCGGCCCGAGCCGCGCCCAGTATCAATATGTGCTCAAGAGCAACGATGGCCCGACCCTGAGCACCTGGACCCAGCGCCTGACGGAAAAACTGCGCGCCAACCCGGCCTTCCGCGACATTTCCAACGACCTGCAACTGGGCGGCAGCATCACCCACATCAGCATCGACCGCAGCGCCGCCGCACGTTTCGGCCTCACCGCCAGCGACGTCGACGAAGCCCTGTACGATGCCTTCGGCCAGCGCCAGATCAATGAATTCCAGACCCAGGTCAACCAGTACAACGTGATCCTGGAGCTGGACACCAAGCAACGCGGCAAGGCCGAGAGCCTCAATTACTTCTACCTGCGCTCGCCCCTGAGCGGGGAAATGGTGCCGCTGTCGGCCCTGGCCAGGTTCGATGCGCCGACCATCGGCCCGCTGTCCATCGCTCATGACGGGATGTTCCCGGCGGCCAACCTGTCGTTCAACCTGGCCCCCGGCGTGGCGTTGGGCGATGCGGTGATCTTGCTCAACCAGGCCAAGACCGACATCGGCATGCCGACCGCCATCAGCGGCAATTTCCAGGGCGCGGCCCAGGCGTTCCAGAGCTCGCTGGCCAGCCAGCCGTGGCTGATTCTGGCGGCGCTGGTGGCGGTGTACATCATTCTCGGTGTGCTCTACGAGAGTTTCGTGCATCCACTGACGATCATTTCGACCTTGCCTTCGGCGGGCCTCGGCGCGGTGATCATGCTGTGGATTTGCGGCCAGGACTTTTCGATCATGGCCTTGATCGGCCTGGTGCTGCTGATCGGTATCGTCAAGAAAAACGGCATCCTGATGATCGACTTCGCCCTCGAAGCACAGCGCAATGGCGGACTGTCGCCTGAAGAAGCGATCTTCAAGGCCTGCATCACACGGTTCCGGCCGATCATCATGACCACCCTCGCCGCCCTGCTCGGCGCCCTGCCGCTGATGCTCGGTTACGGCACCGGCGCCGAATTGCGCCAGCCCCTGGGGATCGCGGTGGTCGGCGGTTTGCTGGTGAGCCAGGCGCTGACGCTGTTCACCACGCCGGTCATATACTTGTGGCTGGAGCGGCTATTCCATCGGCCTAAAGCAGCACCGGATCCGGCGCTGGCGACCACAGACTGAGGCGGGGTCATGCGCGTTCTGATTATCGAAGACGAAGAAAAAACCGCGGACTATCTGCATCGCGGCCTGACGGAACAGGGTTTCACCGTGGATCTGGCACGCGATGGTGTGGAAGGCCTGCACCTGGCGCTGGAGAGCGACTACGCGGTGATCGTCCTCGACGTGATGCTGCCGGGCCTCGACGGCTTCGGTGTGTTGCGCGCCCTGCGTGCGCGCAAGCAAACCCCGGTGATCATGCTCACCGCCCGCGAGCGTGTGGAAGATCGCATCAAGGGCCTGCGTGAAGGCGCCGATGACTATCTGGGCAAACCGTTTTCCTTCCTTGAACTGGTGGCACGCCTGCAAGCGCTGACCCGGCGCAGCGGTGGCCATGAACCAATGCAAGTGAGCATCGCCGACCTGTGGATAGATTTGATCAGCCGCAAGGCGACCCGAGGTGGCGCACGGCTGGACCTGACTGCCAAGGAGTTCTCGCTGCTCAGTGTGCTGGCCCGGCGCCAAGGTGAAATCCTGTCGAAAACCGCCATTGCCGAAATGGTCTGGGACATCAATTTCGACAGCGACGCCAACGTCGTCGAAGTCGCGATCAAACGCCTGCGGGCCAAGCTCGACGGGCCGTTCGAAGAGAAACTGCTGCACACCATTCGTGGCATGGGTTATGTGCTGGAGAGCCGTGGTGTCCGGTAACTCGATCGCGCTGCGTTTAAGCGGGATGTTTACGCTGGTGGCGCTTCTGGTCTTTCTGTTGATCGGCTGGGCTTTGTACCAACAGGTCGACAAAGGCCTGGGCCTGTTGCCGGAAGCCGAACTGGATGCGCGCTACAGCGTGCTCGAATCCACGGTCGGCCGTTACGGCACGCCCGAGCATTGGGTGAAGATCAACAACAAGCTCAATCTGCTGAGCGAAGAAGACAAGCGCATCAGTTTCTGGATCATCAGCGGCGATCCACACTACGAATACGGCAACCTGACACCGCAAATCCGCGCCTTTGCCCAAGGGCCGCTGGGCACCCGCGACATGCATCTGCCGGATCACCCCTATCCGTTGAAAGTGCTGGTCAGCGAATTCCCGGCCAAGGATCAGCGCCCAGCGCTGCGCTTCATGATCGCCATCGATACCGAGACGTTTTTCCACACCCAGCATCAATTGCTGATCGCGCTGATCAGCCTGGCGATTGTCGGCGTGCTGCTGGCCTCGGCACTGGGTTACTGGGTGGCTCGGATCGGGCTCAAGCCGCTGATCAAACTGTCCCAGGAAGCCCAGCGCCTGGCCCCGCCGTTGCGCTCGGGGCGCTTGCGATTGTCACCGTTGCCGCCGGAACTCGATCAATTCGTCAGCTCGTTCAACTCGACCCTGGAACGGGTCGAGCAAGCCTACTCGCGCCTTGAATCGTTCAACGCCGACGTCGCCCACGAACTGCGCTCGCCACTGACCAACCTGATCGGCCAGACCCAGGTCGCGTTGACCCGCGGACGCTCCGCCGAGCATTACTTCGAAGTGCTGCAATCGAACCTCGAAGAGCTTGAGCGACTGCGTTCGATCATCAACGACATGCTGTTCCTCGCCAGCGCCGATCAGGGCAGCAAGGCGACCAAACTCACCTCAACCTCGCTGGCTGATGAGGTGGCCACGACCCTGGAGTATCTGGATTTCATTCTCGAGGACGCTCAGGTCCGGGTTGAGGTCAGTGGTGACGCACAAGTGCGGATCGAGATCGCTCATCTGCGCCGGGCGTTGATCAATCTGCTGAACAACGCGGTGCAGCACACCGCGCCCGGGCAGGTGATTCTAGTGCGGATCGAAGCCCAGGAGCATCAAGTCAGCATCGGCGTCGCCAACCCCGGTTCGCCGATTGCCCGTGAACACCTGCCACGGCTGTTCGAGCGCTTCTACCGGGTCGATGCCTCGCGCAGCAACAGCGGCCACAATCACGGATTGGGGCTGGCCATCGTCAAGGCGATAGCGTTGATGCACGGCGGCGATGTGTTCGTGCGCAGTGACGATGGGATGAATACCTTCGGTATCCATCTCCCGGTCTGACACACCTGGAAAGTCAAAAGATCGCAGCCTGCGGCAGCTCCTACAGTTGGACTGTTTTTCTGTAGGAGCTGCCGCAGGCTGCGATCTTTGCTTTTAGCGTAATAGTCCTTTCATGAATCCACTCTTTTTCCCCTCGCCCCATATCCTTATCTTTGCCCGCACCAAACAGCACTTGCCAAGCAAGAAGGTTTTAAAGATGTCCAACAGTATGGGTATTGCCAGCGCTTTCGTTTTGTCCTCTTTGTTCCTGTCGCCCTTGGCGATGGCGGAAGAATCGCAGACTTTCGTCGCGCATAACGCTGCACGCGCTGCGACGTTCGGAGAGCATCAGATCGAAATGACCGCCAAGGCTGCGCAAGACGCCCAGGCCCCGCAAGCATCCAGCACTCAGGCGCAGCCACAGGCCGAGAAAGACAGCTGATCTGCACCGATCACTCCCGTTTCCCTCGACACTTTTCTTCGGCTCTTCCCTTTGAAAAGTTGTCTTCAAGGCCGCTGCTGTCAGCGGCTTTTTTTATAGTGGCGACTCAACCTTCATTGCAATTTTTGCAACGAAACTCACTGACGCCCACGCCATCGATCAATCGTTCGAGCAACAGGAACGATTCACTCGGCTGCTACGTTTATGCAACTACGCTTACAACGTCCCTCTAGCAGACGTCAGCCCTATGACCGCAAGCCGCACCCCGAATTTTCAAGGCCCGCCCGGGCGACCCGAGATCATGGTGATCCTCGGCAGCACCCTGACTGTCATCTCGATCCTGTGCATCGTCACTTACCTGCTGATCCGCGAACACGCCTACGCCCAGCAGACCGCCACACGCAGCGCGACTACCATTGCGCAACTGATCGATGCCGATGTCCTGCGTACGGTCGAGCTCTATGATTTGACCTTGCAGGGTCTGATCGCCGCCGCCCAACGGGACGACCTGAAACAGGTTTCGCCGCAGATCCGTCATCTGGTGCTGTTCGAGCGCTCCACCACCGCGCGCTACAAGGGCGACATCCTGCTGCTGGACAAGCACGGCGACGTGCTGGCCGACTCATCATTGATCGAGCCGAAACCGGGCAACTTCGCTGACCGCGATTATTTCCTGGCCCATGTCTTCAATCCCGGCACCGGCATGTTTATCAGCCGACCGTTCAAACCGCGCTGCGACTGCGATGACAACGACGAATGGCGCATCAGTTTCAGCCGGCGCATTTCCTCTCCCACGGGAGAGTTTCTGGGGGTCGCTGTGGCGTCGATGCGCATGAGCTATTTCGACCAGCTGTTCAGCAGCCTCGACATCGGCACCGGCAGTACGCTGGGCATCATCAACGATGACGGGATTCTCCTGGCGCAGAAACCGTACCGGGAAAAAAACGCCATCGGCAAAAGCTTCTCCAGCCGCCCCAACGTCGTACGCATGCTGCAGGAGCGCAGTGGTACCTTCGAAAGCGTGTCGAGTGTCGACCATCAACAGCGCCTGTACACCTTTTCCCGGGTCGGCAACCTGCCGCTGACCGTCATCGTGGCCCTTTCCATCGATGAAGTGTTCGCCACCTGGAACCGCACTGCCTATGTGATCAGCGGTGCTACCGGGGTTTTGTGCATCGGTTTGTTATGGCTGACCTGGCTGCTCTGCCGCGAGCTGCGCCTGCGCCAACATGTCGAGCAGGAATTGGCGCAGTTGGCAGCCACCGATGCCTTGACCGGCGTGGCCAACCGTCGATCCCTCGATCAAACCCTGCGCCATGAATGGTTTCGTGCGCAGCGCAGCGGCAAGCCGTTGTCGTTGCTGATGATTGATGCCGATCACTTCAAGGCCTTCAATGATCGGCACGGGCATCAGGCCGGCGACGATGCCTTACGGGCATTGGCCGAGGTTATCCGCGCCAATGTCCATCGCCCGGCAGACCTGGTGGCTCGCTATGGTGGCGAAGAGTTTTCAGTGGTCCTGGCCGAAACTGGCAGTGAAGGCGCGCAGCAGATCGCCGAACATATCCGCGAGGCGGTGCAAAAACTGCCACTGGTGGACGCCGGCGAGCGACCGATGAGCGTGAGTATTGGTATTGCCACCTGGACGGCGGGCAGCGATATCAACCTGGAGCAATTGCTGTTCAGTGCGGACAAGGCGTTGTATCAGGCTAAGGAAGGGGGGCGTAATCGGGTTGTTTGTGCGGATTAAAGCAAAGATCAAAAGATCGCCCGAAGGCTCGGTCCGCGCTCGGGCGATCTTTTGCTTCATAAAAAAAGGCCACCCGAAGGCAGCCTTTAAAAACTAGAGAGGTTTTTACTTACACGGCCGCAACCGGACGCATGTAAGAGATCGGTGCAGTGCTGGCGTCTTCGAACGTCACGACTTCCCAGGCATCTGTCTGCTCAATCAACTTGCGCAGCAGCTGGTTGTTCAGTGCGTGGCCGGACTTGAAGCCCTTGAACTCACCAATCAGGCTATTGCCCAGCAGGTAGAGGTCACCAATTGCATCGAGAATCTTGTGCTTCACGAATTCGTCTTCATAGCGAAGGCCGTCTTCGTTCAGTACGCCATCGGCGTCGACCACAATAGCGTTTTCAACACTGCCGCCGAGTGCGAGGTTGTGCTTGCGCAGGTACTCGATGTCACTCATGAAACCAAAGGTACGGGCGCGGCTGACTTCTTTTACAAACGAAGTGCTGGAAAAATCCACGCTTGCACTTTGGGTGCGGTCACGGAAAACCGGGTGATCGAAATCGATCTCAAAGCTCACCTTGAACCCTTCGAAAGGGACGAAAGTGGCGCGCTTGTCGCCGTCTTCCACTGTCACTTCACGCAGGATGCGGATGAACTTCTTGGCAGCGTCCTGTTCTTCCAGGCCAGCCGATTGAATCAGGAATACGAAAGGTCCAGCGCTACCATCCATGATCGGGACTTCGGACGCGGAGAGCTCGACGTAGGCGTTATCGATGCCCAGGCCTGCCATGGCCGAGAGCAAGTGCTCTACCGTGTCCACTTTGACGTCACCGTTAACGAGCGTGGTCGACATAGTGGTTTCACCAACGTTTTCCGCGCGGGCAGGAATCTGCACCACGGGGTCGAGGTCGGCGCGACAAAACACAATGCCGGTGTCGACGGGCGCTGGCTTGAGGGTCAGGTAGACCTTCTCCCCGGAGTGCAGGCCGACACCTGTGGCACGGATAATATTCTTCAGGGTGCGTTGTTTAATCATGGCATGGGCCGCTTCAGCGCAAATTGCGAACTGGTATCAACAAAGGCTGGCGATGATAGCAGACCAGACCTTTGCTGAACACCAATCACCCTAATACCCCTGATACATTTCATCAATCGGCCTGACGACGCAGGAATGCCGGGATGTCCAGGTAGTCCAGGTCATCTTGCGGATTCATCTTCGCGGCAGTCGCAGCACCGGCCTGAGCCTGGTTGCGCATGACGGTCGGACGGTCCAGGTCACGGTAGTTCACCGCTGGAGCTTCCTGACGAACAGAGGTCTGTTGTTGCGGCTGGGAAGCCATCGACGTGTGCACGGTATTGTCGATGATCTTCACCGGCTTCTCGATTTTAGCGCCTAAACCTGTGGCAACGACAGTCACGTGCAGCTCGTCGCGCATGTCCGGATCGATAACGGTACCGACCTTGACCATGGCGTGCTCGGAAGCGAACGCCTCGATGATGCTGCCCACGTCGGAGTATTCACCTAGGGACAGATCCGGACCGGCAGTAATGTTCACCAGGATGCCGCGAGCGCCTTGCAGGTTCACGTCTTCGAGCAACGGGTTGCGAATGGCCGCTTCGGTGGCCTCACGTGCACGGTTCGGACCGCTGGCGCAGCCAGTGCCCATCATCGCCATGCCCATTTCGCTCATCACGGTACGCACGTCGGCGAAGTCGACGTTGATCATGCCCGGACGCTTGATGATGTCGGAGATACCGCGAACAGCACCGGCCAGTACATCGTCGGCCTTGGCGAAAGCCGACAAGAGGCTTGCGTCTTTACCGAGGATGGTCAGCAGCTTCTCGTTGGGAATGGTGATCAACGAGTCGACGCTTTCAGACAGCAGACGGATGCCTTCGTCGGCGATCTGCATGCGCTTGCGACCTTCGAACGGGAACGGACGAGTCACCACCGCAACGGTGAGAATGCCCATTTCCTTGGCCACTTCAGCAATGATTGGCGCAGCACCGGTACCGGTACCACCGCCCATGCCCGTGGTGATGAACACCATATTGGTGCCCTGCAGGACTTCGGCAATGCGCTCACGATCTTCCAGAGCGGCCTGACGACCTACTTCAGGGTTGGCGCCAGCGCCGAGACCTTTGGTCACGCCGGTGCCCAGTTGCAGGATGGTCCGCGCGCCGATGCTTTTCAGCGCTTGGGCATCAGTGTTGGCGCAGATGAATTCAACGCCTTCAATGTTGCTCTTGACCATGTGGTTGACAGCGTTGCCGCCGCCACCGCCGACACCGATAACTTTGATTACCGGGCTTGCGGGGATGTTGTCTACGAGTTCGAACATTTTCCCTCTCCTTTACATTCTCTAGTTTTTTCGCCTACTGCGTGCTTCGGTGTAGCGGTAAATCTTTAGAAATTGCCCTGGACCCACTTCTTCAGGCGGTCCAGCAGCGGAGCCTGTGGCTCTTCGTTGCTGTAGCTGTCGCGGCTGCCGATGCCCGAGAACGAGATGCCGTCGGACTGCTTCTGCAGGCCGTACATCAACAGGCCGACGCCGGTGGAATAGATCGGGTTGCGCACCACGTCATCCAGACCTTTCACGCCGTGAGGCACGCCCAGGCGCACCGGCATGTGGAAGATTTCCTCGGCCAGTTCAGTAGCGCCTTCCATCTTCGACGTACCGCCGGTCAGCACGATGCCGGCCGGGATCAGGTCTTCGTAGCCGCTGCGGCGCAGTTCGGCCTGGATCAGCGTGAACAGTTCGTCGTAGCGCGGCTCGACCACTTCGGCCAGGGCCTGGCGGGACAGCTCGCGTGGTGGACGGTCGCCAACGCTTGGCACCTTGATGGTTTCACCGGCACCGGCCAGTTTGGCCAGGGCGCAGGCGTAGCGAATCTTGATTTCTTCGGCGTACTGGGTCGGAGTGCGCAACGCCATGGCGATGTCGTTGGTCACCTGGTCACCGGCAATCGGGATCACTGCGGTGTGACGGATCGCGCCTTCGGTGAAGATCGCGATGTCGGTGGTGCCGCCGCCGATGTCCACCAGGCACACGCCCAGCTCTTTCTCGTCATCGGTCAGTACCGAGTACGCGGAAGCCAGTTGCTCGAGAATGATGTCGTCGATTTCCAGGCCACAACGACGCACGCATTTTTCAATGTTCTGTGCGGCATTGACGGCGCAGGTGACCACGTGGACCTTGGCTTCCAGACGCACGCCGGACATGCCCAGTGGCTCGCGGACGCCTTCCTGGTTATCGATCACGTAATCCTGCGGCAGGGTGTGCAGCACGCGCTGGTCAGCCGGGATCGCCACGGCCTGGGCCGCGTCGAGTACACGCTCAAGGTCCGCCGAGCTGACTTCGCGATCACGAATCGCCACGATGCCGTGGGAGTTCAGGCTGCGGATGTGATTGCCGGCCACACCGACGAACGCCGAGTGAATGCGGCAACCCGCCATCAGCTGCGCTTCTTCGATGGCGCGCTGGATCGATTGCACGGTGGATTCGATGTTCACCACCACGCCTTTTTTCAGGCCACGGGATGGATGGGTACCGATCCCGACGATTTCCAGCGTGCCGTCGTCCGCGACCTCGCCCACCAGCGCCACCACCTTGGAGGTGCCGATATCGAGACCGACGATCATTTTGCCGCTTTGCACGTTTGCCATGGGTCCTGCCTCTTCTTAATTCTTCGCGACAGCGGGTTGGGCTGCCGTGGGCGCTACAGGTTCCCGCCAGCCAACAGCGAGGCCGTTGGCGTAGCGCAGATCGATGCGCGCAATGTTCGTAATCTGTTCTTTGAGCGTCTTGTCATAGATGGCGATGAAACGGCGCATCTTTTCCACCTGGTTGCCGCGTCCCAGCAGCAGTTCGATCCCGGGACCCGCGCTGCCGGGGCCGGTGGTCAGGAACCAGCTGCCACGATCACGCAGTTCCAGGCGTGCAATCGAGAAGCCCAGCGGCCTGAGCATCTGGCTCAGCACCTGGTATTGCTGCATCACTTGCTGTTGAGCCCGCTGCGGGCCAAACAGCTGAGGCAAGTGTTCGTAGTTCGCCAGCTCGCGCGGGGTGAAGGCCTGGCCCTGGTTGTTCAACAGCGACTCGTCACCCCATCGGGCCACCGGCAGTTGTTCTTCCAGGCGGATCACCACTTGATCCGGCCACACCCGGCGCACTTCGGCGTGGGCAATCCATGGCATCGTTTCCAGCTCGGTGCGCATGCTCGCCAGGTCGATGGTGAAGAAGCTCGACGCCACGTACGGGGCGATCCGCTGCTGCACCGCTTGCTGGCTGATGTAACTCAAGTCGCCCTGCACGTTGATCCTGGTGATCGGCCGGTCGGCATACGGCAACAGCCGTGTCGCGCCTTCGTAAGTACCGAACCCCAAAGCCACCAGCACTACCGGCCAGAACAACGCTTTGAGAAAACCGAAGTTGGCTTTCGGCAGGCGCGCGGACATCGGCTCTTTGGCCACCATTCGGCTGGCACCCCGCGGCACCGGCTTGCGGCCGGGCGATGCGGGGGGCTGATGTCTGAGCTGAGCGCCTTGCATGGCCTTAACCTCTCGTCGACTCTTGGTTACCGGCAGTGTTGCCGGCAACGCTCTCGGCCAGAATGGCCAGAACCAGTTGCTGGAAATTCAGACCGGCAGCACGGGCCGCCATCGGCACCAGGCTGTGATCGGTCATGCCCGGTGCGGTGTTGACTTCCAGGAACCAGAACTGCCCGTCGGCGTCCTGCATCACGTCTGCCCTGCCCCAACCGGCGATACCCAGCGCTTCACAGGCTTTCGCCGTGAGGTCCATGAGTTCCTGTTCCTTGGCGCTGTCCAGACCGCACGGAATGCGGTACTGGGTATCGTTGGCGATGTACTTGGCGTCGTAGTCGTAGAAGCTGTGCGTCGTGCCCAGGGCAATCGGTGGCAACACCTGGTCACGCAGGGTGGCGATGGTGAACTCCGGACCGTGAATCCATTGCTCGACCAGCACTTGCGAATCGTAGGTACTGGCCGCTTTCCATGCGTCGATCAATTCGGACGCGGAACTCACTTTGGCCATACCGATACTTGAACCTTCATGGGCCGGTTTGACGATCAAAGGGAAGCCCAGTTCCGTCGCCGCCGAAATACAATCGGCCTCGCTGCTGAGTACCGCGTGACGTGGGGTCGGAATGCCCAGGCTGTGCCAGACCTGCTTGGTGCGCAGCTTGTCCATGGCCAGGGCCGAAGCCAGGATGCCGCTGCCGGTGTACGGAATGCCCAGGCATTCGAGCAGGCCCTGCATGCTGCCGTCTTCACCGCCACGGCCGTGGAGGATGATGAAGGCGCGGTCGATCTTTTCGTTGAGCAGTCGCTGCAGCAGGTCATCGCCCACGTCGAGGCCGAACGCGTCCACACCGGCGCTTTGCAGTGCGTCCAGAACGGCGTTACCCGACTTCAGGGACACTTCACGCTCGGCACTCTTGCCGCCGAACAGCACGGCGACGCGGCCGAAGTCTTTCGGCGCGATCGTGGAGACCAGGTTGGCGTAGGCAGCAGTCATTTCAACTTCCCCTTCTTCGGCGCGGCAACGGCACCGGCGAACAACTCACTTTTCAACAGTTTTGGTGCGAGACCGCCGATATCGCCGGCGCCCTGGCACAGCAGGATGTCGCCGGCGCGCAGCAGCGGCTTGACCACTGGCGCAAGGTCGACACCACGCTCGATGTAGATCGGGTCGAGCTGGCCACGCTGACGGATGCTGTTGCACAGCTTGCGGCTGTCAGCGCCCGGGATCGGCTCTTCGCCGGCCGGATAGACTTCCATCAGCAGCAGTACGTTGGCGTCGGCCAGTACATTGACGAAATCGTCGTACAGGTCACGGGTGCGGCTGTAGCGGTGCGGCTGGTAGACCATCACCAGGCGGCGCTCCGGCCAGCCACCGCGTACGGCCTTGATCACTGCCGCGACTTCCGTCGGGTGGTGACCGTAGTCATCGACCAGCATTACATTGCCGCCGTCTACCGGCAGTTCGCCGTAGACCTGGAAGCGTCGGCCGACACCCTGGAACCCGGACAGGCCCTGGACGATGGCTTCATCGCTGACGCCTTCGTCGGTGGCGATGCAGATAGTCGCAAGGGCGTTCAATACGTTGTGGTTGCCCGGCATGTTCACCGAAACATCCAGTGGCTCGCGGTCGGGACGCAGTACGGTGAAGAAGGTCTGCATGCCTTGCTGGCGCACGTTGATCGCACGTACGTCGCAGTCTTCGCCGAAGCCATAGGTGACCGTCGGACGTTTGACCTGCGGGAGGATTTCACGCACTACCGGATCGTCCAGGCACACCACCGCCAGACCGTAGAACGGCAGGTTGTGCAGGAATTCGACGAAGGTTTTCTTCAGTTTGTTGAAGTCACCGTCGTAGGTCGCCATGTGGTCGGCGTCGATGTTGGTGACCACGGCCACCAGCGGCTGCAAGTGCAGGAAGCTGGCGTCGCTTTCGTCGGCTTCGGCAATCAGGTAACGGCTGGTGCCGAGCTGGGCATTGGTACCCGCGGCATTCAGACGGCCACCGATTACGAACGTCGGGTCCAGGCCACCGGCGGCGAACACCGACGCGATCAGACTGGTGGTCGTGGTTTTGCCGTGGGTACCGGCAACGGCGATGCCGTGGCGATAGCGCATCAGCTCAGCCAGCATCTCTGCACGCGGCACCACCGGAATACGGCGTTCCAGCGCGGTAGCGACTTCCGGGTTGGACGTGTTCACGGCACTCGACACCACCAGCACGTCGGCGGCAGCGGCGTTCTCGGCGCGGTGGCCGATGAAGATCTGCGCGCCGAAGGACTCCAGGCGCTCGGTGACCGGCGAAGCCTTCAGGTCGGAACCGGACACTTCATAGCCCAGGTTCAACAACACTTCAGCAATCCCGCACATGCCCACACCGCCGATACCAACGAAGTGGATGCGACGGATGCGGCGCATTTCCGGTTGTGGCATGGCTTTCTGATTCTCAACCATGGGCCACCTCCAGGCAGCTATCGACCACGTTACGGGTGGCATCGGGTTTGGCCAGGCGGCGTGCCGCAGTAGCCATTTCGTTGAGTCGTTGTGGTTGCATCAGGACCTCTGTCAGGCGAGCGGCAAGATCCGCTGCACCAGTCGTTCTTTGCGGCATCAGGAAGGCTGCGCCTTCACGGGCCAAATATTCGGCGTTGCGGGTCTGGTGATCGTCGATGGCATGAGGCAAAGGCACCAGCATCGAGGGCAGACCGGCGGCGGCCAGTTCACTGATGGTCAGCGCGCCTGCGCGACAAACCACCAGGTCGGCCCAGCTGTAGGCTTGGGCCATGTCTTTGATGAAGGGCTGCACCTGCGCCTCGACGCCAGCCGCGCGATAGCGCTCTGCAGTCACTTCATCGTGGTTTTTGCCGGCCTGATGGAACACTTCCGGACGCAAATCGGCAGCGACTTGCGACAGGGCTTCAGGCAGCAACTTGTTCAACGGTTCTGCGCCCAGGCTTCCGCCCAGGATCAGCAAACGCGCCTTGCGACCAGCCAGGGCAGGTCGCGATGTCTCGAGGAACAGCTCGGTGCGCACCGGATTACCGGTGGTCCGGCGGCTGTCCGACAGGGTAAAGGTGTCGGGGAACGCTTCACAGACTCGGGCGGCCAACGGCACCAGCAACCGATTGGCGGTACCGGCCACGGCGTTCTGTTCGTGAACGATCACCGGCACGCCGGCCAGTTTGGCAGCAACGCCACCAGGACCGGTCACATAACCACCAAAGCCAACCACGCAGACCGGCCGCAGCCGACGAATGATCGCCCGCGCCTGCCAGACCGACTTGAGCAACATGAACGGCGCCTTGAACAGGGACAGCTTGCCCTTGCCGCGCAGACCGCTGGCATTGATCCGGTGCAACTCGATACCGGCCGCCGGCACCAGATCGTTCTCGATGCCACGCGGAGTGCCGAGCCAGTGCACGGTATAGCCGCGTGCCTGGAATTCGCGGGCACAGGCCAGTGCCGGGAACACGTGGCCACCGGTGCCGCCAGCCATGATCATGACGTTAGCGCCCATGGTTCGGCTCCTCGGCGAAGTCGCTCTCATGGAACTCCATCTCTTCACTGCCCAGGTGGGTTCGACTTTCCCACTCGATGCGCAGCAACAAGCCGAGACAGGCACAGCAGATCACCAACGAACTACCGCCATAACTGAGGAACGGCAAGGTCAGACCCTTGGTCGGCAGCAGACCGACGTTTACACCAATGTTGATCAGGAACTGACCAATCCACAGGAACGACAGACCGTAGGCCACGTAAGCCGCGAAAAACTGCTTGGCCTTTTCAGCCCACAAACCGATGTACATGCCACGAATGCACACGAAGACGAACAGTGCCACGGTGCACAACGAACCCACCGCCCCCAGCTCTTCGGCCAGGACCGAGAACACGAAGTCAGTGTGGGCTTCCGGCAGGTAGAACTGTTTCTGCACGCTGTTGCCCAGGCCGACGCCCAGCCATTCACCGCGACCGAAGGCGATCAACGCCTGGGACAACTGATAGCCGGCGCCGAACTGGTCGGCCCATGGGTCGGCAAAGTTGGTCAGGCGCGCCATTCGATACGGCTGCATTTGAATCAACAGCACCACCGCGCCGACAGCCAGCACCACCATCAGGGAAAAGCGGAACAGCCCGACGCCGCCAAGGAACAGCATCGCCGCCGCCGCCCCCATCATCACGACGGTGGCACCGAAGTCCGGTTCCATCAGCAGCAGGCCCGCCATTGGCAGCAGCACGATGAACGGCTTGAAGAAGCCCATCCAGCTTTCGCGCACTTCTTTCTGGCGGCGCACCAGATAACCGGCGAGGTAGATCACCACGAACACCTTGGCGATCTCGGAAGGCTGAACGTTGAAGAAACTGAAGCCGATCCAGCGCATCGAGCCGTTAACCTCACGGCCGATCCCCGGAATGATCACCATCACCAGCAAGCCGAACGCACCGAGCAGCATCAGCCAGCCCAGCCGTTGCCAAGTAGCGATCGGGATCATCATGGTGACGATGCAGGCACCCAGGCCCAGCACCACGTAAATAAGGTGGCGAATCATGTAATACAGGGCGCTGCCCGACTGCACGGCCGCCACTTCGGTCGATGCCGAGGCAATCATGATCAGCCCCAGGCCGAGCAACGTCAGGCAACCGGCGAGCATCGGGAAGTCGAGGTCGATACCGCGCCCGGTGATGATCGGCGAAGGGTATGGCTTGATGATGTCTCTCAGGCTCATGCCAGATCCTCCACGGCTTGGACGAACTGGTGACCACGGTCTTCGTAGTTCTTGAACATGTCGAAACTGGCGCAGGCTGGCGACAGCAGCACCACGTCGCCCGGCTGGGCGGCGGCGCGGCATTGCTCGACGGCCTCGGCCAGGGAGCCGGCGCGGATCAGCGGTACGGCGTCGCCGATAGCCTCGCCGATCTTGTCGGAGTCGCGCCCCATCAGCACCACGGCGCGGCAGTTGGCCGCCACCGGATCGTGCAGGTCCTTGAACTCGGCACCTTTGCCATCGCCACCGGCGATCAGCACGACTTTGCCGTCGATGTCTGCGCCCAAACCTTCGATGGCCGCCAGTGCGGCGCCGACGTTGGTGGCTTTGGAATCGTTGTAATAGCCCACGCCGTCAAGATCGCGGACCCATTGGCAGCGATGCTCGAGACCGGCGAAGGTGCGCAGGCTCGACAGCATGGCATCGAACGGCAGGCCGACCGCATGGCCCAGGGCCAGGGCTGCCAGGGCGTTGGACTGATTGTGGGCGCCGCGAATCTTCAATTCGCGCACCGGCATCAGGTTCTGGAATTCGAAGGCCAGGTATTTCTCGCCGTCTTCTTCACGGATACCAAACGCCTTGAAATCGGGTTTGCTCAGGCCGAAGGTCCAGCATGGCTGCCCTTCGCCTATCAACGGACGACTCAGGGCATCCTGACGGTTGACCACGAACTGTCTGGCACCGCGGAAGATCCGGTGCTTGGCCAGGTGATAGGCTGGCAGACCGCTGTAACGGTCCATGTGGTCTTCGCTGATGTTGAGCACGGTCGCCACTTCGGCGTTGAGTTGGTCGGTGGTTTCCAGCTGGAAACTCGACAGTTCCATCACGTACAACTCGATGTCGTCGCTGAGCAAGTCCAACGCCGGGGTACCGAGGTTGCCACCAACGGCAACACGCTTGCCCGCCGCCGCCGCCATTTCGCCGACCAGCGTGGTGACGGTACTTTTCGCGTTGGAACCGCTGATGGCCACGATCGGCGCCTTCGCGTTACGCGCGAACAGTTCGATGTCGCCGGACAATTTCACGCCACGGGCGGCGGCGGCCTGCAGGGCCGGGGTCGCCAGCGCCAGACCGGGGCTGACGTAGAGCTCGTCGGCACGGCACAGGAATTCGACGTCCAGCTCGCCACAACGCACTTCCACGTGCGGATAGTCACGCTTGAGCGTGGCCAGTTCCGGTGGATTTTCCCGCGTATCGGCCACGGCAAACGCCACGCCCCGGTTCGCCAGGAAGCGAACCAGAGACATGCCACTCTTGCCGAGGCCGACAACGATGCGGAAGTGGTCAGAAGCGATCAGAGACACGAGTTTCTACCTCAGCTTCAGGGTGGCAAGGCCGACCAGCACGAGAATCACGGTGATGATCCAGAAACGGACGATCACACGCGGCTCGGGCCAGCCCTTGAGTTCAAAGTGGTGGTGGATCGGCGCCATGCGGAATACGCGGCGACCGGTCAGTTTGAAAGAGGCAACCTGAATGACCACGGACAGGGTTTCCATCACGAACACGCCGCCCATGATGAACAGAACGATTTCCTGACGGACGATCACTGCGATGGTGCCCAGGGCCGCGCCCAGCGCCAGTGCGCCGACGTCGCCCATGAAGACTTGTGCCGGATAGGTGTTGAACCACAGAAAGCCCAGGCCTGCTCCGATCAACGCGCCACAGAACACGATCAGTTCACCGGCGCCCGGCACATAAGGAATCAGCAGGTATTCGGCGAATTTCACGTTACCCGACAGGTAGCAGAAAATGCCCAGGCCGCCGCCCACCATCACCGTCGGCATGATCGCCAGGCCGTCTAGGCCGTCGGTCAGGTTGACCGCGTTGCTCGAACCGACAATCACGAAGTAGGTCAGGACGATGAAGCCGGCGCCCAATGGAATGCTGTAGTCCTTGAGCATCGGCAGGATCAGTGTGGTTTCCACCGGCGTGGCGGCGGTCACATACAGGAAGATCGCTGCGCCCAGACCAAATACCGACTGCCAGAAATACTTCCAGCGGCTTGGCAGCCCGCGGGAGTTCTTCTCGATGACCTTACGGTAGTCGTCGACCCAGCCGATGGCGCCGAACAGCAGGGTCACCAACAGTACGACCCAGACGTAACGGTTGCTCAGGTCAGCCCAAAGCAGGGTGCTGACACCGATGGACGACAGAATCAGTGCGCCGCCCATGGTCGGTGTACCCGATTTGGACAGGTGCGACTGCGGGCCGTCATTGCGAACGGACTGACCGATCTGACGGTTCTGCAGGGTGCGGATCATCCACGGGCCATAGCACAGCGACAAAACCAGCGCGGTCAGTACACCGAGAATCCCGCGCAGGGTCAGGTACTGGAAGACCGCGAAGCCTTTGTAGAACTGTTGCAGATACTCCGCTAGCAGCAGCAGCATTAATGTTTCTCCAGACTGGACCCGCACAAGGCGGCGACGACGTTTTCCATCGCAGCGCTGCGCGACCCCTTGATCAAAATGGTGGTGTTTGTGTCTTGTTCGGCGTCCAGGGCCTTGATCAGCTCAGCCTGCGTGCTGAAGTGAAAAGCCTGTGGACCGAATGCGTTCACGGCGTGAGCCATCATTGGCCCGACGGCGTACAGCGCAGAAACCTTGCCACGGGCGTACTCGCCCACGTCGCGGTGCCCCTGCTCCGCCCATTCGCCCAACTCGCCGATCTCCCCGAGCACCAGGACGGTGCGACCGGAAAAGCCGGCCAGTATATCAACGGCAGCGCACATGGAGGTGGGATTGGCGTTGTAAGTGTCATCGATCACGCGCATGCCATTGCTGGCCAATTGCGCAACGGTGCGACCCTTGACCGGTTGCACCGCGCCAAGGCCGGCGGCGATACCGAACAGCGACACACCCAGGGCATGGGCGGCAGCGGCGGCAGCCATGGCATTGGCGACGTTGTGGGTGCCGAGCAGGTTCAGTTGAACGCGCTCCGAGCCTTCAGGGCTGTGCAGGTTGAACGCCGGGCAGCCGCGAGCATCGGTGGCCAGGTCACTGGCATGGAAATCGGCGCTGGTGTTGCTCAACGCAAACGTCAGCACGTTGCGGTCACCGGCGCGCGCCTTCCAGATACCGAATGCCTTGTCGTCGAGATTGAGAACGGCGACGCCATCGGCATCCAGCCCTTCAATGATCTCGCCCTTGGCTTCGACGATTTTGTCCGGACCGCCGAACTCACCGACGTGGGCGGTCCCGGCGTTATTGAGAACGGCCACATGGGGTTTGGTCATGCTCACGGTGTAGGCAATTTCGCCCAGGCGCGAGGCACCCAGCTCGATCACCGCAGCGGCATGTTCCGGCGCCAGTTCGAGCAGGGTCAGCGGAACGCCGAGGTCATTATTCAGGTTGCCACGGGTCGCCAGCACCGGGCCACGGGTGCGCAGGATGCTCGCAAGCATTTCCTTGACCGTGGTCTTGCCGCTGGAACCGGTGATGGCCGCGACCGGATGGGTGTAGGCGGCGCGATTCAGCGCGCCCAACTGGCCCAGGGCCTGGCGAGTGTCGCTGACCAGCAATTGTGGCAGCGTGCTGTCGGCGACTTCACGCTCGACCAGCGCGGCCACGGCACCCTTGGCGGCGACTTCATTCAGATAATCATGACCATCGAAGCGCGGACCGGCCAGCGCGATAAACAGTTGACCGGGCTTGATTGCGCGGCTGTCGATGCTGACACCGTCGAAACTGGCATCGGCGGACACCAGGCGAGCATTCAGCGCACCGGTCAGTTCGCTCAGTTTCAAGGCCTTAAGCATGGGCCACCTCCCACGCGGTCAAGGCATGATCGGCCTCGACCAGATCGGAAAAGGCATGACGCTCGCCGTTGATTTCCTGATAGTCCTCGTGACCTTTACCGGCCAGGACAATCACGTCATCCACCGAAGCGCTGGCAATCAGTTGGGCAATCGCCTGGCCACGACCGGCAACGAACTCCACTTTATCCACAGCCGTGAAACCGGCGCGGATGTCATCGAAAATCACTGCCGGGTCTTCAGTACGCGGGTTGTCATCGGTCACCAGCACGCCATCAGCCAAGCGCTCGACCACTTCGGCCATCAACGGGCGCTTGCCGCGATCGCGGTCGCCGCCACAGCCGAACAGGCACAGCAACCGGCCCTTGGCGTGTGGACGCAGGGCCAGCAATACTTTTTCCAGGGCATCCGGGGTGTGGGCGTAATCGACCACCACCAGCGGCTGCGAACCACCGCCCAGACGCTGCATGCGACCGGCAGGGCCTTCAAGCTGCGGCAGCACCTTGAGGATTTCGTCCAGGGCGTAATCAAGACCGAGCAACGCGCCGACCGCCGCCAGGACATTGCTCAGGTTGAAGCGACCGAGCAAGGTGCTGCGCAAGAGGTGCTCGCCCTGCGGCGTGACCAGTGTGGCGCGCACGCCTTCGTCGTCGAATTGCGCCTGGCGGCAATACAGGTAAGCGCTGGAATTTTCCAGGCTATAGGTGATCAGCCGCGATTCGCACTTGTCGGCAGCCAGTTGCCGGCCGAACTCGTCGTCGAGGTTGACCACGCGGCATTTCAAGTCATTCCAGGCAAACAGCCTGGACTTGGCTTCGCCGTAAGCCTGCATGGTGCCGTGGTAATCCAGGTGATCGCGGGACAGGTTGGTCATCACCGCCACATCGAAGGCCAATGCCGTCACGCGCCCCTGGTCCAGGCCATGGGAAGACACTTCCATCGCCACGGCTTTGGCCCCGGCCTTCTTCAGGTCCGCCAGGGTCGCTTGCACGGCAATCGGATTCGGCGTGGTGTGCAGGCCGCTTTCCAGCGCGCCGTAGAAACCGCAACCGAGTGTGCCGACCAGGCCGCAGTGCTGGCCGAGCAGGTCCAGTGCCTGGGCGACCAATTGCGTCACGCTGGTCTTGCCGTTGGTGCCGGTTACGCCCACCAGGTTCAGGTGATGACTCGGCTCGCCATAAAAACGCCCGGCGATGTCCGACAGTTGAGCCGCCAGGCCTTTGACCGGAATCAGCGGCACTTCAGTGATCGGCAGGATCGTGGCGCCTTCTACTTCATAGGCCACCGCAGCCGCACCGCGCTGCAAGGCGTCGGCAATATGCGCGCGCCCATCGAATTTCCCGCCTGGCACGGCGAGGAACAGATCACCCGCGCGCACATTGCGGCTGTCCAGGGCGAGTTCGCGAATCAGCAGATCGTGGCCGGCGTGAGGGAAAATCTTGTTCAGGCTCAGAGACATCAGCCGCGCCCTCCATTGGCTTTCAGCGGAACGACCGGTGTTGCGTTCGCTTGTTGAGTAGGTGGCAAGTTGTCCGGCGTAATGTTCATCAGGCGCAGAGTGCCCGACATCACACGGCTGAACACCGGCGCGGAAACCAGGCCACCGAAGTAACCGGCCTTGGTCGGCTCGTCGATCACCACCACGATGGCGTAACGCGGATCGCTCATCGGGCCGAAGCCGGCGAACAGCGAACGGTAGGAGTTCTCGGCGTAGCCCTTGGTGCCAACCGAGGTTTTACGCGCAGTACCCGACTTGCCGCCCACGTGATACGCCGGCACCTGCGCACGGAACACACCGCGCGGGGCCTCGATCACTTGTTGCAGCATGCCTTGCATGGTTTTCGCGACGGCCTCCGGCAACACCTGGGTGGTTTGCGGTGCCTTGTCGGTCTTGATCAGGGTCAGCGGTGCGAGGCGACCGTTGTTGGCCAGGGCCGAGAAAGCGTGGACAAGCTGGATTGCGGTAACGGAGATACCGTAGCCGTAGGACAGCGTGGCGGTTTCTGCCTTGCGCCATTCGCGGTAGTTCGGCAGGTTGCCGACGCGCTCGCCCGGGAAGCCCAGGCCGGTGTCCTGGCCGAGGCCGACTTTCTGCGCGAGACGGAAAATGGTTTCGCCGCCAATGTCGAAGGCAACCTTGCTCATGCCGACGTTACTGGAGTTGATCAGGATGCCGGTCAGGTCGAGTACCGGGCCTTCGGTCTTGGATACGTCCTTGATGGTGTACTTACCAATCTGCAAGGATCCCGGATACACCTCGACGGTGTCGCTCGGTTTCCAGCGGCCGGTTTCGATCGCAGCGCTCATCGAAATCGCTTTCATGGTCGAACCCGGCTCGAACACGTCGATCATCGCGCGGTTACGCATCATCGCCGGTTGCAGGTTACGACGGTTGTTCGGGTTGTAGGTCGGCTGGTTGACCATCGCGAGAATCTCGCCGGTCTTCACGTCCATGATCACCAGGCTGCCGGCCTTGGCGCCGTTCTCAATGATCGCGTTGCGCAATTCGCGGTTGGCCAGGTATTGCAGTCGCAGGTCAATGGACAACGCCAAGGGCTTGCCGGCCTTGGCGTTTTTGGTGACCTGGACATCCTTGATCAGCCGGCCGCGCCGGTCCTTGATCACCTGACGCTTGCCAGGGACCCCGGCCAGCCATTCGTCGTAGGCCAGTTCGACGCCTTCACGACCGTGATCGTCGATGTCGGTAAACCCGACCATATGAGCAGTGACTTCGCCGGCAGGATAAAACCGCCGAAACTCTTCGATGCCATAGACACCCGGCACCTTCAGGTCGAGCACGGCCTGACCCTGCTCAGGCGTCAGCCCGCGCACCAGGTAAATGAATTCTTTGTTGGCCTGGGCTTCAAGACGCTCAGTCAGGGCTTTGGGATCTTGTCCCAGCGCTGCGGCCAGTGCTGGCCACTTGTCTTTTTCCAGCTGCATTTCCTTGGCGTTGGCCCACAGTGTGGTCACCGGGGTACTGACGGCCAAAGGCTCGCCGTTACGGTCGGTTATCAGACCACGGTGAGCCGGAATCGGAATATGACGAACGCTGCGCGCATCGCCCTGACCTTTAAGGAAGGCACGATCGACCACTTGCAGGTCAATGATGCGCCAGGCAATCGCGGCCACCATGACGCCAAGCAAACCCAGCACCACGCGGAACCGCCAAGGAAAGAGTGCACCTTCGAGTTTCATCATGGCGCCACCATCTTCACGTCAGCGGCACCGGGGATGTGCATTTTCAATTGTTCGGTGGCCAGCACTTCGATACGGCTGTGGGCGGTCCAGGTGCTCTGCTCCAGAATCAACCGGCCCCACTCGGCTTGCGCCTTGTCGCGCACGCTCAATTCGTTGTACAGCGTGTTCAGCAACTGGCGATTCCAGTGGGCGCTGTAAGACACGCCGATGGCCGACACGAGCACGCCGACAAACAACAGCAGCATGAAGAAGCTTCCGCCGGGCAATGGCTTGGCGAAAAGCTTGCTCACCGCAGCTTCTCCGCCACACGCATGACAGCACTACGGGAACGTGGATTGGCTTTGAGTTCGGCGTCGGAGGCCGTCTGCGCTTTGCCATGGACTTTGATTTTCGGTTCGAAGGCGACATGCCGAACCGGCAGGTTGCGCGGCAGGTTGTCGGCTTCGCCTTTCACCAGCTTGCGCATGAACAGTTTGACGATACGGTCTTCCAGCGAATGGAAGCTGATCACCACCAGGCGACCGCCCACTTCCAGGCACTCCAGCGCGGCTTCGAGGCCGGTCTGCAGATCACCCAGCTCGTTGTTTACGTGAATGCGCAAGCCCTGGAACGCACGGGTTGCAGGGTTTTTGCCCTTTTCCCATGCCGGGTTGGCAACCTTCAGGACTTCTGCCAAGTCACCGGTGCGCTCGAATGGCTTGATGTCTCGGCGCTCGGCCACGGCACGGGCCATGCGGCCGGAGAAACGCTCTTCGCCGTATTCCTTGAACACCCGTGCGATTTCTTCCACGGGCGCGGTGTTGACGAATTCGGCGGCGCTGATGCCACGGGACGGATCCATGCGCATGTCCAGCGGGCCGTCGTTGAGGAAGCTGAAGCCGCGCTCAGGGTCGTCGAGCTGTGGCGAAGACACGCCTAGATCCAGCAATACGCCGCTGACCTTGCCGTTCATCCCGCGTTCGGCGACTTCCGAACCGAGCTCGGCAAAGCTGCGCTGCACAACGACAAAGCGGCCGTCTTCGGCCGCTAGCGTCTGCCCGGTGGCAATCGCTTGTGGATCTTTATCGAATCCGAGCAACTGACCATCGGGACCGAGCTGGCTGAGGATCAACCGGCTGTGTCCGCCGCGCCCGAACGTGCCGTCCAGATAGCAGCCATCAGGACGTACGGCGAGAGCCTCGACGGCTTCGTCAAGCAGTACGGTGATGTGGTTAAAGCCGCTATCAATAGTCACAGGATCAAATCACGCAGTTCATCAGGCATCGCGCCCGGTTGTTGAATGGCAGCCAGGTCAGCGGCAGAAACCGCGTTCCAGGCATCCTCGTCCCACAATTGGAACTTGTTCAGTTGGCCTACCAACATCGCGCGCTTATCCAACTTGGCATATTCACGAAGACGCGGCGGAACCAGAAAACGACCACTGCCATCGAGCTCGAGGTCGACGGCATTACCAATCAATAAACGTTGCAGGCGGCGGTTCTCTTCGCGAAGCGAAGGCAGTGCGCGCAGTTTGGTTTCAATAATTTCCCACTCATCGAGGGGGTAAACACACAAACAAGGATCAACGGCATCAATTGTCACGATCAATTGACCGGAACTGCGCGATTCGAGCTCGTCACGGTACCGGCTCGGCATTGCGAGACGGCCCTTTGCATCGAGACTGATAGCGTTGGCTCCGCGAAACACGTCAGCGTTTCTCCAAATTCTAGCGTTTTGAGTTCAAAAAACCCACTTCATGCCACTTTCCGCCACTTGCGCACACTATAGGAATGCGCCCACCACACCGTCAAGGCGCGGAGCAAAGGAAAACCCTTACAGAACTGAGATTTAGGAGCATTAACGGAGAGGCAACGAGAATCCGGCAGATGAAACTGATCGATAACTTGAATCAGCACAGAAGGCTGCGTTCGAAAGTTAAAGTGATTTATTAAGAGTAAGATTTTTTTGGTATTACAAAAGAGGTTCTGCTGATGATTGTGTAAGGAGGGAAATTGCTATCACTTGCCCCCCCTGCTCAATGATTCAAGCAGAGGAAAGAAAAAGGTGGAGAGTCGATCTGTAAGCCGGGTTCTGTCTTGAACAGTCATTCGTCTACGATGGCCATCACTGGACATCTTTAGCAACCTACCCGGTCCCAGCGCGGGCCACGCCTTGGGACCCTATTTGGTCTTGCTCCAAGTGGGGTTTACCTAGCCACGAACTGTTGCCAGACGTGCGGTGCGCTCTTACCGCACCTTTTCACCCTTACCGGCGCCGAAGCGCTTAGGCGGTTATTTTCTGTGGCACTTTCCGTAGGCTCACGCCTCCCAGGCATTACCTGGCACTTCGCCCTATGGAGCCCGGACTTTCCTCCCCCCCCTAATTTTCATAGAGGGCAGCGACTGTCCGATCGACTCTCCGCCGCGAAGGTTACCGGCACAGCGCCCGAAGAACAAGCGCCAAGCGCCATTGAGCACGCCTGTGCGTCGGGTTTTACTCGCCCTTCTGCTGATCCAGCGCGATCTGGTACAGCACATTCTTTCGTTCGCCGGTGATTTGCGCCGCCAAAGCCGCCGCTCGCTTGAGCGGCATTTCTTCGAGCAACAGGTTGAGGATGCGCATCGCCTCACTGCTGACGGCGCCCTCCTCCTCGGGCGCAGACCAGCCCGCCACCAGCACCACGCACTCGCCGCGCTGCTGATTGCTGTCCGACTCGACAAACTCGCGCAGCTCAGCCAGCGGCAGCCCCTTGAGAGTCTCAAACGTCTTGGTCAGCTCACGGGCAAGCAGCGCCGGGCGCTCGGGACCGAACACCAGTTCCATGTCTTGCAGGCACTCCAGGATGCGATGTGGGGCCTCATAGAAGATCAAGGTGCGAGGTTCTTCCTTTACCTGTTCGAGACGCGCACGCCGCCCCACCGCCTTGGCCGGCAGAAAACCTTCGAAAATGAATCGATCGGAAGGCAGCCCTGCTGCCGACAGCGCGGCAATCAACGCGCAGGCACCCGGAACCGGTACCACATTGATGCCCGCCGCCCGGGCCTGCCGCACCAGGTGATAACCCGGATCGGAAATCAGCGGCGTCCCGGCATCCGAGATCAACGCCACGTTGTCACCGGCAAGCAGGCGAGTGATAAAGCGGCTACCTTCATCCCGCTCGTTGTGCTCATGGCAGGCCGCCAATGGCGTCGAGATGCCGAAGTGCTGCATCAAACGCTGGGAATGACGGGTGTCTTCCGCGGCGATCAAGGCCACTTCACGGAGAATCTTCAGCGCCCGCGCACTGATGTCATCCAGGTTGCCGATGGGCGTCGCCACCACATAAAGCGAGCCAGCAGCGGAATTCAAAGCACCTGGAGCAGTCAAAGCGCACACCTCATGATCGGTAAAAGTCGCCATTGTAGCGCGTAGCGAGGTTCACGATACGCGCAACCAATGGAGGTCTCGGCGACTGTTTGTGCGCTGGCGCAACATTTACACCAGCTAAATTGATCGATTCACACCAGTAACATCGCGCCCCGGCCAGTGCTTGGGTACAATTCCACGCTAATTTGATCGAGTATCAGGAACGCTTACATGATCGCTTGCCTGCGGCTGTTATCTGCCCTCTGCCTCGCTGCCTTGCTGGCGGCTTGCGCCAGCTCGCCCTCCTCCAGCCTTGGCGAACTTCCACGGACACCGGATGCCAGTATCGAGCAACTGCTTGAGAAGGCCTCCCAAAGCAAATCACCGGAAGATGCCGCCCTGCTGCGCTTGAGCGCTGCCGACCTGGCCTATCGCCAGGGCAATGCCGGCCAGTCCGCGCAAATCCTGCAACAGGTTCCGATCGAACAGCTCAAGCCGGGCCCACAGGTTTTCGCCAGCACCCTGGCGGCTGAACTGGCCATGACCCGCAACCAGCCCAAGGCCGCGCTGACGGCCTTGAGCCATCCGAGCATGCAACGCTTGAGCGAACTGCCCATCGAACAACAGGTCCGCACCGGCACCGTTCACGCCCGTGCACTTGAAGCCGATGGCCAGACCCTCGCCGCTGCTCGGGAGCGCATTTTCATCGCCCCGATGCTAAAAGGTGAGGCCGCGAGCAAAAACCACGAAGCCATCTGGGTCCTGATCGCTTCGCTGCCGACCGAGCAATTGCAACCGAACACCACCGACGATCTCGGCGGCTGGATGGCCCTCGCGCTGGCCGTGAAATCCGCCGGCACCCTGGAGCAGCAACAAGCCGCCATCGACAAATGGCGCGCGCAGAACCCGAAACACCCGGCAGCCATTCAATTGCCGCAGCCACTGACCCAACTCAAGGAACTGGCCAGCCAGCCCCTGAGCAAGATCGCCCTGCTGCTGCCTCAGGACGGCCCGCTGGCCTCGGTCGGCAAGGCACTGCGCGACGGCTTCATGGCTGCTCACTACCAGGCCCAACAGGCCGGGCAGAAACCACCCGCCATCGAGTTCTATGACAGCTCGCGCCTGACCTCCATGGACGAGTTCTACCGCAAGGCCCAGGCCGATGGCGTGCAACTGGTCGTCGGCCCGTTGGAGAAGCCGCTGGTCAAACAGCTGAGCGCTCGCCCGCAATTGCCGATCACCACACTCGCGCTGAACTATAGCGAAGGCGATCAGGGTCCGGCGCAGTTGTTCCAGTTCGGTCTTGCCGCTGAAGACGAAGCTCGCGAAGTGTCGCGCCGCGCTCGCGCCGACGGCCTGCATCGCGCAGCCATCATGGTGCCGAAAGGTGAATGGGGCGACCGCGTGCTCAAGGCATTCAGCCAGGATTGGCAAGCCAATGGCGGCACCATCGTCGCCACCGAACGCGTCGATCAACCGGTCCAGTTGGCCCAGCAGATTGCCGACATGTTCCAGCTGCGTCAGAGCGAAGGTCGCGCCAAGAGCCTGCAAAGCACCGTTGGCTCGCAAGTAGCTGCCCAGCCATCGCGCCGCCAGGACATCGAGTTCATTTTCCTCGCCGCAACACCGCAACAGGCCCAGCAGATCAAACCGACCCTGAACTTCCAGTACGCAGGCGATGTGCCGGTCTACGCCACCTCCCACGTGTTCAGCGCCAGCGGTGACGTCAACCAGTACAACGACATGAATGGCATTCGCTTCTGCGAGACGCCATGGTTGCTGGACGCCAATGATCCACTGCGCCGCCAGGTCACCGCCCAGTGGCCACAAGCCGCCGGCAGCCTGGGGCGCCTGTATGCCATGGGTGTGGACGCCTATCGCCTGGCGCCACGCCTGGGCCAGCTCAAGTCACTGCCAGACAGCCGCATCGACGGTGAATCGGGCAGCCTTGGCATGTCTCAGAGCCAGCGAGTCGTGCGCCAGTTGCCATGGGCCGAGTTCGCCAATGGCCAGGTTCAGCGCCTGCCGGACACCGCTCGCTGATGCCCGACAGGTCACGCCAGCAAAGCGGCAAGGATGCCGAGCGCCATGCGCTCGAGCATCTTCAACAACAGGGTCTGCGCCTGCTGGCGCAGAACTGGTTGTGTAAACGCGGCGAGCTTGATCTGGTCATGCTAGATGGCGATACAGTAGTATTCGTTGAAGTCCGCTACAGAAAAAACACTCAATGGGGTGGCGCGCTCGACAGCATCGATGAGCGCAAACGGCAAAAACTGATTTTCGCCGCGCAATATTTTCTTCAGCGCGAGTCGCGCTGGGCCAATTTCCCTTGCCGCTTCGACGTGATTGCCATCGACAGCAACCTCGATCAGTTGAACTGGCTACAGAATGCCTTCGACGGCTGATCGCCGGCAGTGCGAACCGGACACTATCACCGAACACTTTTGCTCTTTGCTTTGCGGGCTGCACATTCATGTGCCGAACAGCCGCGCCACTTAAGGTCACACAGATGGACATGCAATCCCGAATTCGCCAGCTTTTTCAGGCCAGTATCGACACCAAGCAACAGGCGATGGAAGTACTTGCACCGCACATCGAGCAAGCCAGCCAGGTCATGGTCAACGCCCTGCTCAACGAAGGAAAAATGCTTTCCTGTGGTAACGGCGGCTCTGCCGGCGACGCCCAGCACTTCTCGTCCGAGCTGCTCAATCGCTTTGAGCGCGAGCGCCCGAGCCTGCCAGCCATCGCCTTGACGACCGACAGCTCGACGATCACCTCGATCGCCAATGACTACAGCTACAACGAAATCTTCTCCAAGCAGATCCGCGCACTCGGCCAACCGGGCGATGTGTTGCTGGCTATCTCCACCAGCGGTAACTCGGCCAACATAATTCAAGCGATCCAGGCCGCACATGATCGCGAAATGATTGTCGTAGCATTGACCGGTCGTGATGGCGGCGGCATGGCGTCACTGCTATTGCCCGAGGACGTCGAGATTCGCGTACCGGCCAACGTCACTGCACGCATTCAGGAAGTCCACCTGCTGGCGATCCATTGCCTTTGCGATTTGATCGACAGCCAAATATTCGGGAGTGAAGAATGACCCCTAATCGCCTGGGCCTTCTGGCCTTGACCCTGTGCCTCGGCATCAGTGGCTGCACCTCGGTGGTGACTGCCAGCCGTGAAGCACCGATTGAAGATGACCGTGGCACCCGCACACTGGGCAGCAAGATCGACGACTCCCTGATCGACACCAAGGTTGGCGTGAACGTCGCCAAGGCCGACCCAGCCCTGGATAAGGACTCGCACATCGTCGTCACCAGCTTCAACGGCGTCGTGCTGCTCGCCGGGCAAACGCCACGCGCAGACCTCAAGGCCAAGGCCGAACAGGCCGCCGCCGCGGTCCAGCGCGTGAAGCAGGTGCACAACGAGCTGCAGGTCCTGCCACCCTCCAGCTTCCTGGCCCGTCAGAACGACACCTGGCTGACCTCCAAGATCAAAGCCCAGATGCTCGCCGACGCCAACATCCCCGGTTCGCGCATCAAGATCGTCACTGAAAACGGCATTGTCTACATGCTAGGCCTGCTGACCAAACAGGAAGCTGCGCAGGCGACCAACCTGGTGCAAGGCGTTTCCGGCGTACAGAAGATTGTGAAGCTGTTTGAGTACATCGACTGATCTGCACACCGCTTACCTATCTGCACGCGGTGTAGGAGCCGCCGAAGGCTGCGATCTTTTGATCTTAAAAAGCCAAATCAAAAGATCGCAGCCTTCGGCAGCTCCTACCCGTTTGAAGGTGGTGAAG